>SSTA01000309.1 GCA_009469685.1 Azonexaceae bacterium
AGCACGGTATGGTCCACCGGATCCCAGTTCACCGTGCCCAGCTTCTTGTACCCCAGGCCCTTGTCGTAGAGGCGCGTGACCAACCCCTGCTCCCAGCGGTAGTACTGGGGCGTGCAGGTGGCCAGCTCGCGCTCCCAGTCGATGGCGAAGCCGAGGGACTGGAGCTGCTTCCTCATGTAGTCGATGTTGGAATAGGTCCACCCGGCCGGCGGGACGTTGTTCTGCAGGGCGGCGTTCTCGGCGGGCATGCCGAAGGCGTCCCAGCCCATCGGTTGCAGCACGTTGTAGCCCAGCATGGTGTGGAAGCGGGAGAGGACGTCGCCGATGGTGTAGTTGCGCACATGGCCCATGTGCAGTTTCCCCGACGGGTAGGGGAACATGGAAAGGCAGTAGTACTTGGGGCGGGTGGTGTCTTCGACGGCGCGGGCGGCGGCGGTCTTCACCCAGTGTTCCTGGGCGGCGCGCTCGATGGCTGCCGGTTGGTATTTGTCCTGCATGGCCGGGGGCGGAAAAGTCTCTGGAAAAACCACAAATTATACGCGGTTGCCGGCACTTTCCGGCCCCGGCAGGACCCGGGTCTCAGCCCTTGGGGTCGGGAACGAATCCGCCGGGGAAGGGGTTGGGGCGCCCGTAGGGTGAGGGCGCCGGAATGATGCCTCTTGCGATCAGGTTGGTCCGGCTGTCGTAGTAGAGGGCGAGGATTTCCGCCGGCCGCTCGGTCGCGCGACGGAATTCGGTGAATTCGCTACGGGCCGCGATGCGTTCGCCGTGGCCGGTGCCCAGGCGGCTTTCGGCGGCCTGCTCCTGGGCGGCCTTGGCTTCGCCGCGTGCGCTGCTGGCGAGCGGGCCGGCGTCGGCTTCGGCGCTGTCGCGGGAGGTCATTGGGGCCGGCAACGGTGCAGGGCGGGGCGGTTCCGACTCGCGGAAGACGGCGACGCCGATGACGCCCACGTTGCGCGGCCGGTCGGTGCGGCCGGCATAGCTGTCGGCCACCGAAGTGAAGTAGAAGGCGGCGACCTCGTCCTGGCTCTTGCGCCAGCCGGAGATGCCCGCAGTCTGGCCGGGGCCGAGGACGTAGCCGGACTGGCTGGCCGCGGCCGTTTCACCGCTCACGGCATTGACGCCGTCCACCGAGAGGACGGTCAGCACCCGATTTCCCGTCTTGTTGATGAGATTCACCGCGTAGCGGCTGCCCGGGGTTCCCACCACGTAGAGCCGGCCCTGGTGGCGGTAGGTTTCCAGGACCTGCCCCGTACTGCGGTCGGTGACCTGGACATCGACGAGGGAGCCCGCGTGAGCGGAAGAGGCGAGGGTGGCGGCGCAGGCCAGTAGAGCGAGCAGGACTTTCATGGAATTCTCCGGTCAGGTTGAGGTGATCGGGTAAACGCCGGAAATTCCGAAATGGGGTTAAGGCCTGGCCCGCCACCGATTCGCCTTCTCGAATCGACCGCCAGCCAGGATGACGGGAGGGGAGCGTGGGCTAGGCTCCTTCAGCGGAGGTCGTCGGGCAGCGGATAGTCGGGAAAGGCCGTGCGGAAATCCGCGAGGCGGCGGTTCGCATCCGCCACGGCGCCTCGGCGGCGCAGATCGCGGATTTCCTCGATCCACTCGGCGGGAGTTCGTATTGCCGCATCCCGCCGAGCCTCCCGGTCGGGAGTGGGCAAGACTTTGCGCTCGGCCCGGATCGCAGCGGCGGCGGGGGCGGCCGGGGCAGCTGCGGGTGCTTCCGCGCTGATTTCGGCGGCGGACGGCGCCCTTGGGGCGACGACTGGCGCCGGGGGTGCCGCGTCGTGGACGGCGGCTCCGGCGGTTGCGGGAGGAGGCGGGAGCGGCTGTACCGTTTCTTTCGCCGGCGGCGATCGGGGCTCAATCCGAGCTTGGGACTGGCTCCGGGGAGGGCTCTTGGAAACGTTAGCGGCGGGCGGCGGTGGGGCAGCCAATGCGGGAGGTTCGGCGGTGGAGTCGGCACGAGGCTGGGCCTGGGCCTTTTCCGAAGCGGCGTCCGCTGCGGGTGCAGGTGCAGGTGCAGGTGCAGGTGCGGGTGCGGCGGGTCGCGCCCTCGCCTCGTCACGCTCCGACGGCTGTTGCTGGAGGGTCAGCGTCATCATCGTCGCGAGCAGGGCGGTCGCTGCGACCGCCAGCGGAACCTGCAGGCGGTGCCAGAGGGAACGCCGACGCCGTACGAGGGCGACCCGGGAGGCAGCCAGGATGGCGTTGTCCAGGGCTGCGGGCGGTTCTGCCCCGGCCGATTCTTGGTAAAGCCGCGAGACGGCGGGATCTCGCAGATCGGAGTCGGTCATAGCAAGTCCTCCAGGGCGAGCCTCAGTTTGGCGACGGCGTAGCGTAGGCGGCTCTTCGCCGTTTCGCGGCCCACTTCGGTGGTGGCCGCGATTTCCTCCAGGCCGAGGCCGGCTTCTTCGGCGAGCAGAAAGACCTCCCTTTGCGGTTCGGGGAGTTCGGCCAATGCGTCCGCCAGGCGCCGGGCGAGGTGATACCGTTCGGCCTGCAGAGCTGGGTCGCTGCCTTGCGGAGCAGGCAGTGCATCCGGATCGGCGTCCGGATCGTATTTCGAAACGATGCCGCGGGCGTGTTGCCGGTAGTGGTCGAGGAGGCGGTTGTGGGCGATGCGATAAAGCCAGGTGGAAAATTTGGCCAGGGGTTCGTAGGCGGTGCGCGCGGCGATGACGCGCGTCCAGATGTCCTGGTAGAGATCTTCGGCCAAGCGGGGGTCGCCGCACTGATGGGCCAGATGGCGGTAGAGTCGGGTGCGGTGGCGCCGGTAGAGCGTCTCGAATGCGGCGGCGTTGCCGTCGCGGTAGGCCAGCATCAGTCGTTCGTCGCTCGGTTCGTCCATGCCGGCGAGTTTAGGCGACTGCCGGACGAAGGCAAGGGCGAGATTTTCCGCGAGCGACCTCTGGTGCCGAAGAGATCTCGGTTTATCGGTGTCGAACGGCTCTCCCCGCTTGCGTGGATGGCACCCAACCGGTGGCGCGCGAGGGTTCCGGGCTAGAATCGGGGTAGACGCCATTACGGGAGCATGACATGAGAACCTTGAAAACCGGCTGGATGGCCCTGGCTCTGGGGATCGTTGCGGGCTGGGCAGTGGCGGCACCCCATGCCGTGGTCGAGGGCGTCCAGGCGCCCGCCTGGGTCGAACGGGCGGGTGGCAGGCAGGCGCTGACTCCTGGAATGGTGCTCGACAATCGGGATCGTCTGGTCACCGGGAACGGCGGCCGCGCGCTGGTGCAAATGGCCGATGGCAGTGCGGTCCGCATGGGCGAGAATGGCCAGGTCGGTCTCCAGGGGCTGAATCGGCGGCAGGATGGCGTGTTCACGGCGGCCCTGGAGGTGGCCAAGGGCGCTTTCCGGCTGACCACGGACCTATTCCGGCGGGTAAGCGACAAGCGGGCGATAGACGTCAAGATCGGCACCGTGACGGCCGGGATACGCGGGACCGATATCTGGGGGCGCAGCGACGAGCGGCGGGACTTCGTCTGTCTGCTGGAGGGCCATATCACGGCCTCCCATCCCCAGGGTACGCCGGTCGAATTGACTCAGCCGCTCCAATTCTACGGGGCCGACAAGGGGAGACCGCCGGGGCCGGTCGATTCTGTCGATGCGGCCCAGGTACGGCTGTGGGCCCAAGAGACCGAATTGGAAACCGGTGCCGGAATACAGCGGCGCGGAGGGCGCTGGGGCGTCAGACTGGGCAGCTTCCCGGATCAGGCCGCCGCGCTGGCGCTCTATGATCGAGCGGCGGCGGCCGGCTACGGGACTCGCATCGTTCCGCTGGGGCGCGGCGAGCAGGCGCGCTATGAGGTGAGGCTAGGGCAAATCCCGAGCGGAGCGGAAGCGGAATCGCTTGCCACCCGGCTGTCGCGGGAACTTGATTTGCCCGGAATCAAGGCCTATCGGCGCTGATCCGGCGCTTTCAAGCGGCTCGCTTTGCCCCGCGGACGTTTCCCCAGGTGTCCTGCCAGAACCGGTAGGCGTTCTGTGCTGCCATCAGGGTCAGGAGGGACATCCGGCTCTGGTGGCGGAAAAGCCACGACAGGCGGGGCGCGGCTTCAAGGGTGTAGGCCGTGGTGCGACCGGCTTCGTCCTCGACCAGGGTCAGAAACCGTTCGACGGCCAGACCCCAGTACTCGGATCCCTCGGCCTTGCCGCAGAGATACTCGGCTTCGCCACAGGCGCGGCGCCAAAGCTTGAGGGCCAGCGCTTCGCTGATCCCCGCACGCTTGGAAATCCAAGGCAGAATCTTGGGTGCGTTCATTGCGGTACTCCTTTCTATCGTGTGGCGGTAGCCACTTTCTCTGTTGTTTAACTCGCCTTTTGGGCTTTGGTTTTGTGCATTGCAACATTTATTTGTGTTGAAGTCTATAGGGCTTTTGTGACGGATTGTAGTGGACAAATTCACAGTTGTTATTGCGGCGCACAATCGGTATTTCCGGAGCAGGCGTATGCCTTTGATTCTTAGGGATTGGTGTTGCCGGGGGTCCCTGCGCGGGGATTGATCGATGTCCGACTTGCTTGCTCGTCTCAATCCGCCCCAGCTCCAGGCGGTCACCCTGCCGCCGGTCCACGCCCTTATTCTCGCCGGCGCCGGCAGCGGCAAGACGCGGGTGCTCACCACTCGCATCGCCTGGCTGGTCTCCACCGGCCAGGTCAGCCCCCACGGCCTCCTGGCGGTGACCTTCACCAACAAGGCCGCCAAGGAAATGACGGCCCGTCTCGCGGCTCTCGTACCCATCAATCCGCGGGGGCTCTGGATCGGTACCTTCCATGGGCTGTGCAATCGGCTGCTGCGCGCCCATCACCGCGATGCGGGCTTGCCCCAGACCTTCCAGATCCTCGATTCGGCAGATCAGCTGGCGGCCGTAAAGCGCTTGCTCAAGAACCTGGGCGTCGACGACGAGAAATACCCCCCCAGGGAAATCTGTCACTTCATCAATGGCCATAAGGAGCAGGGTATCCGGGCGGCGCAGGCCGAGGCCTACGATGCCTGGACCCGGCGGCGGGTCGAGCTCTATGCCGAATACGAAGCCCAGTGCAACCGCGAGGGCGTGGTCGATTTTGCCGAGTTGCTACTACGCTGCTACGAGTTGCTGTCCCGCAACGAACCTCTGCGGCGCCACTACCAGGAACGCTTTCGCTACATTCTGGTGGACGAGTTCCAGGACACCAACCGTCTCCAGTACGCCTGGTTGAAATTGCTGGCCGCCGGGGGGGCGAGCCTTTTCGCGGTGGGGGACGACGACCAGTCGATCTATGCCTTCCGCGGCGCCGAGGTGGGCAATATGCGGGAGTTCGAGCGGGATTACGCCCGATCCAACGTCATCCGCCTGGAGCAGAATTACCGCTCCCACGGCAATATCCTGGCTGCCGCCAACGCCATCATCAAGAACAACCGGGAACGCCTGGGCAAGAATCTGTGGACCGATGCCGGGGCCGGTGAGCCGATCCGCGCCTTCGAAGCCTGGTCCGATCTGGACGAGGCCCGTTTCGTCATCGATGAAATCCGCGAACTGATTCGGGAGGGCACCGGCGCCGGGCAGGTCGCCGTCCTTTACCGCTCCAACGCCCAGTCCCGGGTCCTCGAGCACGAACTCTTCTCCCGCGGCGTACCTTATCGGGTCTATGGCGGCCTGCGCTTCTTCGAGCGCCAGGAAGTCAAGCACGCTCTGGCCTATCTGCGACTCATCGCCAACCCGGACGACGACACGGCCTTTCTGCGGGTGGTCAATTTCCCGACCCGGGGTATCGGCGCCCGCACTCTGGAGAATCTCCAGGCCGCCGCCCACCAGACCCGCAGCTCCCTCTACAACGCCGCCGCTTCCCTCTCCGGCAAGGCAGGCCAGGCCGTGGGCGCCTTCGTAGCCTTGATCGAGATCCTGCGGCGGGAAACCGAAAGTCTGCCGCTTCCCGAAGTGGTCGAGCACGTCATCGAGAAGAGCGGCCTCGCCCAGCACTACCGGACCGAGAAGGAAGGCCAGGAGCGGCTGGAGAACCTGGACGAACTGATCAACGCCGCCGCCAGCTTTGTGGACGACGAAGGCGCGGTGGGCGAAGGGGGAGCCCTGGTGTCCTTCCTCACCCATGCCTCGCTGGAAGCCGGCGAACACCAGGCCGGCGAGGGTCAGGAAGCCGTGCAGCTCATGTCGGTCCATGCCGCCAAGGGGCTCGAATTCGACGTGGTCTTCATCACCGGGCTGGAACAGGGCCTATTCCCTCACGAAAACGCCGTCGCCGAAGGTCGTGACGGTTTGGAGGAGGAACGCCGCCTGATGTATGTGGCAGTCACTCGGGCCCGTCAGCGCCTCTACCTCTCCTGCGCCCAGACCCGGATGCTCCACGGCCAGACCCGCTACTGCGTGCCTTCGGGCTTCCTGGAAGAGATTCCCGCCGAACTTCTCCTCAAGCTCAACCGAGCGCCGGCGACTGCAATGGCGCCGACAGCGCCTGCCTACGGAGCAAGTGTTCCGGCGATCGCCGGGGGCTTGCGCATCGGGCAGACCGTCGAGCACAGCAAATTCGGGTTGGGCGTCATCGTCGCCAGCGAGGGCCGCGGCGCCGACGCCCGGGTGCAGGTCAATTTCGGCGGTGCCGGAATGAAATGGTTGGCGCTCGAGTACGCAAAACTGACGGCGGTTTGACCCCGCGGGAGTTCGTAGAGCACCCTGGTAAAATGGCTCTCTTGCGTAATCGACCGGTATCGGGAAGGAGTTCTGGTGTGGATTGGGGAATAAAATTGCGTGGTGCAGTCCTTGCGGCTCTTGTGGTCCTGGCGCCAGGAGTACGGGGCGACGTGCTGCCGGCCGATTCCGGCATCCGCGAGATGGCGACTACCGACCCGCAACGGGCGCGGGGGCTGCTGGCTCGGGCGGTGGTCCGCTTTCGAGAGCAGGGAGACGCCGCCTTTGCCGCTTTCAACCATCCCGCCGAATTCGTCGATGCCGAACTTTACGTCTATGTCCTCGGCACCGACGGCACATTCCTCGCGAGCGGCGGATCTTCGGCCGCCCTCATCGGACGCAAGGTCACCAACATGCGGGATGCGTTCGGCACGCCTTTTTTCTACGACATGTTGGAGAAGGCCAAGGCCAGCGACACCGGCACGGTGGAGTATCGCTGGCTGAACCGGCTGCATCAGAAACCGGAACGTAAGATCACTTACTTTCACAAGGTAGGCAATCGCATCCTGGCGGTGGGCTACTACATACCCCGCGCTTCGGCCGAACAGGCTGCCGCCCTGCTTGGCCGCGCCGTAGCCGCCGTCAAGGCTGATCCGGCCAAGGCCATCGCCGCCTTCAACGATCTCAACGGTGGCTTCATCGAAGACGATCTCTACGTTTTCGTCGTGGACCTCAAGGACGGCAAGTTCAAGGCCCACGGGGTGTCGCCCCGGCTGGTCGAAAGCGACGGCTTCGCCCTCACCGACCCCAACGGGAAGCCCATCATCCGCCAGATGGCCGATGCCCTGAAGGCCGGCGATGGGGGGGAACTCGATTACGCTTGGCGCAATCCCGTGACGCGCAAGGTCGAGGAGAAGCATACCCGTTTCCGCAAGGTCGGCGATTTGCTGGTGGCGGTGGGGTATTACACGCGCTGATTAGCGGCAGGCGGCGTCGGCGCTGGCCCGCGCCTGATTGATGGCCGCGGTGCGCTCGGCGAAATTGTTGCCGCCGTTGTCGAATCGCCTGGCCGGCGCGTTTTCCGCCGCCCGCAGTTGCGCTTGGGCGCTTTCGCACCCGTTCCGGCGCATCGACCGGTTGGCTTGCTCATCCTCGCCTGCTCGCTGGCGGGCGGCCAGGCGATTCCGTAGCGCTGCATCCTGCGCTGCGAGGCTGTTGCCGCCCTGCGCGGGCGTAGAAGCAGGAGCCGATCCTTCCGGCCGGGCCGGTTCGGTGTCGTACTTTTGCGCCTTGGCCGTCGAAGGCGGCGGCTGATCCGAATAGTGTGCCCTACCCTGGGCGTCGACCCATTTGTACATCTGGGCGGTGGCGGGGACGGCCACAAGACAGAACGCCAACGCGGTGAGGGAAAGAATGCGACAAGGCATTGCAGGCTCCGGAAACGGTTTTCGAATCGCTATGCTATCCGGGAAGACCGTATTCCGGTTGGTTCTTGGACGCAACTCCTGTGTTTGATCGCTCGCCGGGGAGCCGATTTGGGGCGATGGGTCGGATTGCTCGGCTGACAGGGGCGCATAATTGCGACCGGGTTCGGCCGATAGCGGCCCTAGGCGAAGGTAGTTCACGCTCGGCCACTTCCGTTGGGTCGAACTCGGCCTGATATCCTGGGTTCTGGCCTCGGAGCATCGCTCCTCCGTCGGAATCAGCCAGCCCTCGACCCCGCTCCCAACCCCCTGAACCACCGCCGCAAGAACCCCTTCAACCGCCGCCCGCCGTTGGGCAAGAGGTAGGTTTCGATGCGACCGGCCAGAAGCTTGGCGACAGCGTTTTCGTCGGCGCCGGCGAGCTGGGGCTGGAGCGTGCGGGCGATAGGGCGGAAGGCAGCGACCAAGGCGGGGTCGAAGTGGCTGCCAGCCTGCTGGTCAAGCCAGTCCAGGGCGGCGTCGCAGGTCCAGGGTTCCTTGTAGGGGCGGCGGGAGGTGAGGGCGTCGAAGACGTCCACCACTGCGAAGATGCGGGCGTTGAGCGGGATTCCCTCGCCCTTCAGGCCCTTCAGGTAGCCGTTGCCGTCGTACCACTCGTGGTGGAACTGGATGATGTCCCGGGCGGGCCGGAGCCAAGTGGAGGAGGCGATGATTTCGACGCCCAGCGCGACGTGGTTGCGCATGGTGGCCATTTCGTCCGCGGAGAGTTCGGACGGTTTGAGCAGGATGCCGTCGCCGATGCCGATCTTGCCCACGTCGTGGAGGAATGCGCCAAGCATCAGAGCGCGCAATGCGTCGCCCTCGACCCCGACCGTTTCGCCAAGCTTGCAGGCGTATAGGGTTACGCGGTAGTTGTGGGCGTTGGTATCGGAATCCCGCTTGGCGATCGCGGCGCCAAGGACGGAGGCCATCTCGAGGTTGCCGCGCAAGATCTCCAGCGAACCCCGGTAGACGCTGCGATTGAGGGCAACGATGACCGGGTAGAGGACAACGGCGGTGACCAGCACGGCGGCCAGCACCGCCAGCAAGGTCCGCCAGAGGTCGGCGTGCAGGGCGGCGAGGTGGGCTGGGCCGACGGCATAGACGCCCTCGAAGTAGCCGGAAACGCTGCCGGACGGAAGACTCAGGGGGATGACGACGCGCACCAGGGTCGCGCCGTTCCTGTGCAGGGTGCGGTAGCGGGGGCGATCCGGGCGGGCAAGCCCCGCTGCGGCGTCGAGTTCGCTGGCGAGGCTTTCGGATCCAGGGCTGACGGCCCGGCCAAGGTTGTGGCCTTCGGCATCGAGAATGTCCACTGCCACGAATCCGTTGCCCAGGAAATCGTTCGCCCGGGAGGCGAGGAATTGGGGATCGTGGCTTCCTTCCCGGTGTTCGATTGCCGCCGCGGCCAGATTGACCACCGCCTGGTCGATCTTGCGAATCTCCAGCCAATAGGTCAATCCGCCGGCAACCAGGGACAGGACGAGCCAGACCAGGAGAACACGGGGCAGGAGCAGGCGATGGAGAGAGGTCAAGGTCTAAGAACCGGTAACAAAATGACAGCTAATCATTTCTGAGGGTCCGCCAGCAGATCAAGCAGCAGGCGATCGAGATGAAGGCTTCGTGAATGATAGGCAGGCGCTCGAAGCGAATGCGCAGTCTTCGGAAGTTGTGCAGCCA
>SSTA01000310.1 GCA_009469685.1 Azonexaceae bacterium
ACGGTCTATGGCCTGGGTTCCGGTGTATGGACCCGCGACGGCGCCCGCGCCTACCGCATGGGCCGCAACATCAAGGCCGGCCGGGTGTGGACCAATTGCTACCATGCCTACCCGGCGCACGCGGCTTTCGGCGGCTACAAGGAGTCCGGCATCGGCCGCGAAACCCATAAGATGATGCTCGACCACTACCAGCAGACCAAGAACATCCTGGTCAGCTATAACCCGAACAAGCTGGGTTTCTTCTGAGTTCGCCCGGGAGGATCGGTTGGTCATATCAGGGGGGCGGGTGACCGCCCCCCTGATTTTGAGTTGATTCTCGACGTGGCCGACACCGCGCTGACATCAACAGAGCAGATCGCAATACTGTATTTGGTCCTCGCCGGGCGGGCTTGTCTCCATCGTTGCAATGCCTACGCCCATTCACGATCCGGAGCCATGTCTTTCGATGGCGTATGCAAAATAAC
This sequence comes from Azonexaceae bacterium, assembly GCA_009469685.1. The sequence continues at coordinate 465 of SSTA01000310.1, forward strand.
TTCGACGATTGCGTGCCATCCAATTCCCGACGGAAGTAAGATCTTGCCGCGTGAACGGCTATCGGCGACAGATTCGATTGGCAATGGTGGTTGTGGTCGGCTGATCACGTCGGAAACGATTGCGTGACGCCGAGGAAGATCACCATTGCGACTGGACCAGACACCCAATATTTGCCACCGCCAGGTTCGCTCAGTAACGCTATGAACAAACGCGGATTCCCCAGCCAATGCCGACGGGGTGAGCCCCTCTTGATGTCCTGTTTCGTCGCCTAAATTCCCTAGCGGGATTGAAGGTCGTCGGCGGACTGGATCATTCGAACGCAAAATTCTCGAGCATCGCTTCCGCCGCAGGGAATAGCACGCGCTCTTCGAAGCGTACGTGCGTCCGCAGTAGATCACCGAACGCGCTCAACGCTGTCAGTTCTCCGCATCCGATGAGCATCACCAATTCACGCATCTGCTCGTGCTCATCAAGTGTGCGCTGGACCAGTTCCGCCGCACCGGCACTTTTCAAACGGGGCAAGAGTTCAGCTTCCTCCCGGCAAAAGTGGGGTGCAATGTCGCGCTGAAAGACGAGGGGAACATCTTTCAGCAAAGCGTACCGGGCCTCAAGGTCGGTCGCCCTTGCAATGCGCAGCGCCAAGACCAATGCGGAGTGGTGCTCCCGGGATAATTGCTGGAGAGCGTGGCGGCGCTTCATGACGAGCGCCCGCTAAGTATCACGGCATCCAAAACTTGGAGTCCTCAGTGACCGCGACGGCAGGATCCGCGACGTCAGCAATTCCAAAGGAAATCCGAGTCGCGCCAGCTGGGAGGCTGCCGGGCTCTGCCCGAACCACTGCAGTCTGGGAACCTATCTCGCCACCAGCAACGGTGATCTCTTTGGCCTGTTCGATCTGCAAGCCCTTTCCACCCGAGACACTGATCCTGAAGGTTCGCGGCCGCTCCCCCGTATTCATAATTTGCAGGCGGTACGTATTTTCGATCATTCCATCGTTTGCTTCGCGGGCCAAAGCCCGGTCCTTCAGGACATCCACCTTGAGCGGTACGCGCATTGCGAGCGACCACGCCATAGCGCCGGAGAGGAGGATCAAGAAAGCTGCATAGATCAGAACCCGGGGACGGAAAGCCAAGTTCAGCATACTGCCGAGCGAAATACGCGCGTTGCCCGCATTCTCACTCGAATATCGGATCAGGCCGCGTGGGTAGTTCATTTTGTCCATCACTTGGTCGCAAGCGTCGATACACGCGGCACATCCGATACATTCGTTCTGTAGCCCATTGCGAATATCGATCCCGGTGGGGCAGACCTGGACGCAAATTCCGCAGTCGACACAATCCCCTAATCCAAGTGAGTGCGGATCGGTGCCCTTCGCACGCGGTCCCCGTGACTCCCCGCGTTGCCTGTCGTAGGCGATGATCAAGGTGTCGGGGTCGAACATGACGAACTGGAAACGGGCATAGGGACATATCTGTCGACACATCTGTTCCCGCAGGAAACCCGCATTTCCATAGGTCGCAGTGGCGTAAAACAGCACCCAGAATGCCGACCATGGCCCAAGTGTCAGCGCGATCAGGTCGTGGCTCAACGCACGAATGGGCGTGAAATATCCTACAAAAGTGAACCCCGTCCATAGGGCGACCGACCACCAGATCAGATGCTTTGTCCCCTTGATTGCCAATTTCCGCGGCGACCAGGGCGCCGCGTCAAGCTTGATACGCCGTGATCGCTCCCCCTCGACGATCTTTTCCAGCCACAAGAAGATCTCCGTATAGACTGTCTGGGGACAGCTGTAGCCACACCACACCCTTCCTGCGACAGCGGTAAATAGGAATAAGGCCAAGGCTCCGATAACCATTAGGAGCACAAGGTAGATCGTGTCTTGCGGCCACAGGATCAAATCGAAGAGATAGAATTTGCGCGCATCGATGTCGAACAGCACCGCTTGTCGCCCTTGCCAAGGTATCCAGCACAACCCGTAGAAGACCGCTTGCGTGAGCCATACGAAGAACCAACGGGCTCGGGCATAGGGCCCGCTGATCGATCGGGGATAGACCTTCGCCTCGGGATCGACAGCGCTGTGGATTTCAATGATTTTGCGGGGTGAAGATGGCGGCGGCATAGGGATGCACGGTTTCTCGCAAGATCATTGGACAATCACTTGCTATAAGGGGTAAAGAATGTATGTTTATACTAACGGCTTTCAGTCGCCTATTCAACATTTCAAATACTGCTTTAAACCGTCATGCGCCTGAGTAGCTTCTCCGACTACAGCCTGAGGGTATTGATGTACCTTGCCGCACGGCCCGAAAGGCTGGCCAGCATTGGGGAAATTGCGGCCAGCCACGGGATTTCGCAAAACCACCTTATGAAGGTCGCGCTTGAATTGGGGCGCGGCGGCTTTATTGAGACAGTTCGCGGCAAGGGCGGCGGCCTTCGCCTCGGGCGACCAGCCAAAGAGATAGTGCTTGGGGATGTCGTTCGTGCCACCGAGAGCGACTTTGCGCTTGCCGAGTGCTTCGGTAGTCACCCGGCTTGCAGGATTCAGCCAGCGTGCTGCCTCAAAGGCATATTGAGGGAAGCGCTAAATGCCATGTTGCTGGTACTCGACGGATACACATTGGAGGACCTGATGACTGATCCACAAGGTCTCGTTCCGGCGGTTGAATTGCCTATAGCCATTGCCCAGCCTCAGTCGTCACAGTGCTTCAAGACCAGTTAAGACCATTGCAGAGGGTTGAAATCGTTTGCGCTGCCAATAGAGATACAAGCGGCGAAATAGGGCAGGCGAACTCTCCGCGAGACTCGATCATCTTTGGCTGGTTCGCGTCGTTAGCTGCCCCTGATCGTCCGGTGGCCGACCGACGGCAATGGGCACTGAGCCAACGTAGCCCTGACGAAGAAGCTGTTATCCCCTCTCTCAAAATCCCAAGGGCCGGTCTTCAATCAGAACCGGCCGTTTTTCGTCGCTGACGTCACAGACGGGCAAGGCCGACAAACCAAGCCTTTTGCGAGCCAGCAAACGTCTGCATCGGCGAGGAACGGTTGCGCATCTGCTTCAGCGATTCCATCGGATAACGGCACTCCTGCCTGAATCGGCAACGATTTCCTTTCACCTCACCCGAGCTGCGCCGTAGCCCAGCGCACGATGTCTTGCGCCCCCAGGGCGCCGCTTTGACGCGCGAGTTCGCGTCCGTTGCGGAATAGCACCAGGGTGGGGATGCTGAGTATCCCGTAGCGTGCGCCCAGACCCTGTTCCGCCTCGGTGTTGACCTTGCCTAGCCGCAGGCGCGGTTCCAGCACGCGTGCCGCCTGCTGGAACTGGGGCGCCATCATCTTGCAGGGGCCGCACCAGGGCGCCCAGAAATCCACCAGCAGGGGGAGGTCGCTGCGCTCGATGTGGCGCGCGAACCGTTCGGTCGTGAGTTCCACGGGCGCCCCCGCGAACAGGCCGCGGTGGCAGCGGCCGCATTGAGGGTCCTCGGCCAGGCGTTCGGCCGGGACCCGGTTGATGCTGTCGCAATGGGGGCACACGAGGTGCATGGGGTGGCTCATCCTTTCAGTTGATCGGAATGGTGCGGCCCGGGGGGCTGGGCGCTTGGGCGCGCCGGTCGATGACGATATTGAGCACGCCGTTCTTGAACGAGGCCTGGATGGCGTCCTGGTCGGCGTCCTCCGGCAGATTCAGGGCGCGCTGGAAGCTGCCGTAGCTGCGCTCGACGCGGTGATACTGGCCGTCCTTGTGCTCCTGTTCCTGGCGCTTCTCGCCGCGAATCCACAGCACGTCGTCGTCCAGGCTGAGCTGGATGTCCTTTTCATCGACGCCGGGGGCTTCCAGCGTGATCCGGTACTGCTTGTCCGTCTCCTGGAGGTCGAGGGCCGGGCGCAGCAAGCCGGGCCAGGGGGACGCCGACGTCGGCAGCGCCAGGCGCGGCCAGTGCACGCCAAAACCGCGAAACGCGTCTTCGAACAGGCGATCCATCTCGCGATGCACGTGCAGCAAGGGGTCCAGCGAGGACGACGGCAGGTTCCGCGGCCCGTCGGTTTTTGCGGCGGTGACGTTGCCCGAGCCCGGTTGCCCATCCTGCTCCTTCTTGAACCAGTTCCAGGGAGCCCATTTCTTCAGATCGAAGTCCATGATTTCCTCCTTTTGCTTGCATTGAGAACACGGCCGGAGGGCGCTATTTCCGCGGGGCGGTGGGCGTGCCTTCGGCAGGGATCGCGCTGCATGAGGCGTAGCTGACGATCCTTTCCAATACAAAAGGTTGGGATTGGATTGCAAAAATCAAGAGATGTCTTGCTCCCACCGTCGGTGCAAGCAAGTGAAGTCATCGGCAACGGTTACCGCGCCTCGCTCCCGGCGAATGGCCTCCATCGCAACGCCGCCCGCGGGCTCGAGGACAAAGTCTGCAGGGGTTGATCCCGCCGATTCGTTGCAGGTCCGGCAGGCGCACCCTGCCCATCGTACGTGGATTCAGGGCACGACCGCGAGGAAGAGGAAGGCCGCAAAGAGGACAAGATGTACGGCACCCTGCAGTACGGTAGCCTGCCCGCTGGCCAGCGTGATCGAGCTGACGAACAGGGTCAGCGCCAGCAGAACGATCTCCTTGGCCGGAAGGCCCAGCACCAGAGGGATGTCGAGGGCGATGGCCACCGCGGCCACGGCGGGGATGGTGAGGCCGATGGTGGCGAGGGCCGAACCGAGGGCAAGATTGAGGCTGGTCTGCATGCGATTGCGATAGGCGGCGTTGAACGCTGCACCGGTCTCCGGCAGCAGGACGAGGAGGGCGATGGCAACGCCGACCACGGCGGCCGGCGCCCCTGCCGCAGCAACCCCATGCTGGATCGTCGGAGCCAGCAGCTTGGCAAGGCCGACGACCGCCACCAGTGCAGCCACCAGCAAGGCCAGCGCCGCCAGGGCTTGGCGGCCGCCGGGCCGACCACCGAGGGCGGCGTCCTGGCCGCTATCGACCGGGAGAAAGAATTCCCGATGGCGCACGGTCTGGACAAAGACGAAAACGCCATACAGCAGCAGGGACATCAGGCCGGCGAACATCATTTGCGGCGGGGAGTAGGTCGGCCCGGCCGTGCTGGTGGTGAATTCGGGAAGGACGAGTACGAGGCCGGTGAGGGCGACCAGAACGGAGAGCGCAGAGGCGGTGCCTTCGATGCGGAAAGCAACGACCCGGTGGCGCCAGGCGCCGGTCGCGAGGCAGAGGCCGACGACGCCGTTGCAAACGATCATCACCGTCGCGAAGACCGTATCACGGGCCAGCGCCGTGCCGCCGACGGGGTCCGAGAGCATCATCGACACGATCAGCGCCACTTCGATGATGGTTACGGCGAGCGCCAGGACGAGGGTGCCGAAAGGTTCGCCGACGCGAAGGGCGATGACTTCCGCGTGGAATACCGCGACGATGACCGCTCCGACCAGACCCGCTCCGACCGGCAAGAGGCCGTATCCGGTCCACGAAGCGATGCTGGCAAGAGTGAGGAGTGCGAGGGCGAGGAGGGGGAGCGCGATGCTCCATAGGGGCAGCTTGGTGTGCGTCATGGGGAGAGGGGGCAGGCCGGTACGCAGTTGTGGCATTAGGAAAGAGACGCGTGAATCGCCCTTCGGTTCCCGGGTCCGCTGGCACGCTGGTCGCCGGAGGTCAGCGCGAGGGCGCCAGCCGATGGGGAACCCGGGGTGGCAGGCGGACCGACCGAATCGACCGACGAGTCTTGACCGGAGGGCAGACCATCGGGGTGTCCTGTCGGACAACTGACAAACGATATAGAGCCAGGTCAATGATTGGAAAGCACTTTTTCCTGGCGCCCCTCTTGCTTCGGCTATGGAATGAAAACCCATCTCGATTGGTCGGCCTACGACACCTATGGCGTCGGCGACGCCTATGCCGGCATACCCGCCACCGGGGGCAATTACGCCAAGGCGGTGGCGGTGTGCATGAACAACCACCAGTGCCAGCGCGAAGGCAAAGGGGTGATGTGCCCCAGCTATCGCATCACGCTGGACCCGGCCCATTCCACCGGCGCCCGGGTCAAGGCCTTCAAGGCGGCGCTCAACGGAGAGCTGGGGGAATATCCCTTCACCCATCCGGACCTGGCCGCCGCCATGGACCTCTGCGTCTCCTGCAAGGGCTGCAAGAAGGAATGCCCCAGCGCCGTGGACATGACCCTGATCAAGACCGAGTACCTGGCCCAGAAGAACGAGCGCGAGGGCATTTCCCTGCGTACCCGGCTCTTCGCCGGCCTGCCCCGCTGGCTGCATCGCTGGCGACGCCCTCTGGCCGCCCTGGTGCGCTGGCGTAATGCTTCCCCGGCGGTGGCGCGGCTGGCGGAGTTTTGGCTGGGGCTGGCCGCTAGCCGGCCTATCCCGCCGCTGGCCGAACGATCCTTCGTCATGCCGCCGGCCGAGCCGGCCGAGGCAGCGGAGACGCGGGGCAAGGTGCTGCTCTTCGTCGATACCTTTTCCCACCACTACACGCCGGAGGTGGCGGAGGCGGCGGTCAAGGTGCTGCGGGCGGGCGGCTATCGGGTGGACATCCTGCGTCCGGCGCCCGGTGACCGCGAACCGGAACGGCCCCTGTGCTGCGGCCGTACCTATCTCTCCCAGGGCCTCGTCGAGGCAGCCCGGATCGAGGCGCGGCGGGTCATGGCCGCCCTGGCACCGGCTCTCGCCGAAGGGACGCCCATCGTCGGCCTCGAACCCTCCTGCCTGCTGGCGCTGCGGGACGAGTTCTACAGCCTCTCCCTGGGGCCGGAGGTCGGCCAGCTGGGTAAGCAGGCCTTCCTTTTCGAGGAATTCCTGATTCGCGAGGGCAACAAGGGGTTGAAGCTGCCGCTGACGCCGCTCCCCGGCGGGCGGGCGGTGATCCACGGCCACTGCCATCAGAAGGCCTTTGCCGCGATGAAGGCGGTGCGCAAGGTGCTGGGCTGGATTCCGGAATTCGAGTTCGACATCGTCGAGGCCAGCTGCTGCGGCATGTCCGGCAGCTTCGGCCTCGAGGCCGAGCACTACGGTGCCTCCCAGGCCATGGGCGAACTCGCTCTGCTGCCGGCAGTCCGCGCCGCCCCGGCGGACGCGCCCATCGTCGCCGACGGGTTCTCTTGTCGGCACCAGATCAAGGACGGTACGGGCCGCGAGGCGGAGCACGTGGCGGTGTTGCTGGCACGGGCGCTGGGCTGAAGAGCGCCGATTCGGACGGTGGGGGAAGCCTGTAAGTTTCGCCCGGTCGCCGCGACAAAGACGGTAAGCCCGGCGCGCCCCCGGAAGGGGAGGAGTGGAGGAAAATGGCGGCACTTCCTCCGCAGCGCCGGGCCGGATCGAATTCCCGCCGCCGCTGTCCCAGCCTGATACGGAAAGAACCGCCATGAAACGCTATACCCGAGACACCTCTGCCATCGCCGCCCTCAGCCCGGAGCAGTACCGGGTCACCCAGAAGAACGGCACCGAGTACCCCGGCACCGGCGAGTATCTCCACAACCACGCGCCAGGCCTCTACGTCGACGTCGTCTCCGGCGAGCCCTTGTTCGCCTCCAGCGACAAGTTCGAGTCGGGCTGCGGGTGGCCGAGCTTCACCAAGCCCGTCGTCCCAGCCTACGTCAGCGAGCGGCGGGACATCAGCCACGGCATGATCCGCACCGAAGTCCGTTCCACCCACGGCGACAGCCACCTGGGTCATGTCTTCCCCGACGGCCCGCGGGATCGGGGCGGGTTGCGCTATTGCATCAATTCGGCGTCCCTGCGCTTCATCCCCCTGGAGCGCATGGAAGCCGAGGGTTACGGCGACTATATCGACCAAGTGGAGGTGAAATGATGACCACCACCGAACGCGCCGTCCTTGCCGGAGGCTGCTTCTGGGGCATGCAGGACCTCATCCGCCGCATCCCGGGCGTGGTCGCCACCCGCGTCGGCTACACCGGCGGCGAGGTGCCCCGAGCCACCTATCGCAACCATGGTTCCCACGCGGAGGGGATCGAAATCCACTTCGATCCGGAGAAGCTCAGCTACCGCCGGCTGCTGGAGTTCTTCTTCCAGATCCACGATCCCACCACCCGCAATCGCCAGGGCAACGACGTCGGCAGTTCCTACCGCTCGGCCATTTATTACGTGAACGAACGGCAACGGGAAATTGCGGTGGACACCATCGCCGACGTCAATGCCTCTGGCCTGTGGCCGGGTAAGGTGGTCACCCAGGTCGAACCGGTGGGGGACTTCTGGGAGGCGGAGCCGGAGCACCAGGACTACCTGAAGCGCTATCCCGGCGGCTATACCTGCCACTTTCCGCGGCCGAACTGGGTATTGCCCAGGCGGGGCGGTTAAAGGAAGCCTGGGGGTCGAGCGCCCTGCCGCCCCCAGGCGACCGCGGTCCGCGTGCGCGAAGACCCGTCGGAGGCAGGGCGCTGGGGAATTGGCTCGCGGCGGGGTTTCCCGGCTAAACTCTCGCCCATGGACCTGGGAGCGACGCCTCCCTCGATAACGACAACATCAACCCCAAGGAGAACGCCATGCCGCTCACCG
>SSTA01000311.1 GCA_009469685.1 Azonexaceae bacterium
CAGATGGGCTACTCGCTGCGCCGACTGGCGGGGGAACTCAACGACCCCGCCCTGGCACCCGTGGTGACCTGGGCGTCGTCCGTCCCCGAGGTGGCTTATCCGGTACTCTGGGCCGGTTTCGCATTTGCCTGGTCGGTGGACACGCCGGACGCCCTGGCTGCCTACCTCTGGTCCTGGGCGGAAAATCAGGTTCTGGCGGCACTCAAGGCCGTCCCTCTGGGCCAGGCCGCCGGCCAGCGTCTTCTCGCCCAACTGGGCGGGTGTATTCCGGCCGTTGCCTCGCAGGCGGCCGTGTTGCCGGAAAGCGACTGGTGCAACCTGGCACCGGCTTTCGCCATCGCCAGTTCCCGCCACGAAACCCAATATTCCAGACTCTTCCGATCCTGACCATGTCCGCTCATTCCCAGTCCGCCTCGCCCTCCCGCCCTGCCGCCCTGCGCGTCGGCATCGGCGGCCCCGTCGGTTCGGGCAAGACCGCCCTCACGCTCGCCCTCTGCCAGGCGCTGCGCGACCGCATCGACATGGCAGTGGTCACCAACGACATCTATACCGCCGAGGACGCCAAATTTCTGGTGGCCCATTCGGCGCTCGCCGCCGAGCGCATCATCGGCGTCGAGACCGGCGGGTGTCCCCATACCGCGATCCGCGAGGACGCCTCGATCAATCTGGAGGCCGTCGATCGGCTGCAACGGGCCTTTCCCGGCGTCGAGCTGATTCTGGTGGAGTCCGGAGGCGACAATCTGGCGGCGACCTTCTCGCCGGAACTGTCGGACCTCACGCTCTACGTCATCGATGTCGCAGCAGGCGAGAAGATTCCCCGCAAGGGGGGACCGGGCATCACCAAGTCCGACCTCCTCATCATCAACAAAATCGACCTGGCACCCCTGGTCGGAGCCTCGCTCGAGGTGATGGCCCGCGACGCCCGGACTCAGCGGGGCGAACGCCCCTTCGTCTTCACCAACCTGAAAACCGGCGAGGGTCTGGAAACCGTGATTGCCTTCCTGCGCGACCGGGGAATGCTGGCGATCTGATATGGCGGGCGGTCAATCGCCCAGGATGCGTTCCGCCCAGTAGAGGGCGGTGATGGTCTTGGCGTCGGTGATTTCGCCCCGGAAGACGGCCTCTCTTGCTTCCTGAGGCGTCAGTTCGAGAACGTCGAGAAATTCGTTGTGGTCTAGGGTCTGACCCGCGATCTGGCGCAATCCCCGGGCCAGGAAGATTTCGATGCGCTCGTCGGAATAGCCGATGCACGGATGCATCACCCCCAGGTACTCCCACGAATCGGCGACATAACCCGTTTCTTCGAGCAACTCGCGCTGGCCCGTGGCCAGGATGTCCTCCCCAGGGTCGATCTTGCCCGCGGGGAGTTCGAGAAAAGCTCGCCGCAAGGGATAGCGAAACTGGCGCTCGAAAACCAGCGCCCCATGGTTCAATTGGGGAATGACGACGACCGCTCCCGGATGGGTCACATACTCCCGGATCGCTTCAGCGCCATTGGGCAGACAGACACGGTCGCAACGAACCTCCAGGAGTCGCCCCTTGAACACCACTTCGCTGCTGAGGGTCTCTTCCGTCAGGTGGGAATGTTTGTCCATGGCGAGCTCCATGTAAAACGCCCCGGCAAGCGGGGCGTTGTCGGCGGCGCTTGTCGCCCGTTCAGAGCGACTGCGCCAAGGCCACAGTGCACAGCTGCACCAGGTCGCCCGGGAACAAGCCGAGGAGTGCGACGACCAGGGCATTGGCAGAGACCAGGAGACGGGTATCGAGCGGTGCGCTGATCGGGCTGTCGTCGGCCGGAGCGTCGAAGTACATGAGCTTGACCACGCGAAGGTAGTAGAAGGCGCCGATCAGGGAGAAAGCCACCGCGACCACCGCCAGCCAGATGTAGCCCGAAATGACGACCGCCTGGAGAACGGCGAATTTGGCGAAAAAGCCGACGAAGAAGGGAATGCCGGCCATCGAGAACATGAGCATGAGCATCATGCCGGCGAACCAAGGGCTGCGCTTGTTGAGGCCCTTGAAGTCGTCGAGATTGTCGGATTCGAATCCGGCCCGGGCGAGCAGCAGAATCATGCCGAAGGAACCGGCGGACATGAGTACGTAGGCCACCACGTAGAACATGGAGGAACTGTAGGCATTGAGGACCAGGTTGGGATCGATGCGCCCGCCGACGACCCCGCTGACGATGCCGAGGAGCATGAAGCCCATGTGGGAGATGGCGGAATAGGCCAGCATGCGCTTCAGATTGGTCTGGGCGATGGCCGCCAGATTGCCGATCGCCATGGACAACACCGCCAGGATGATGAGCATCGCCTGCCAATCGAGTGCCAGAGGCAGCAGGCCGTTGACCAGGAGACGCATGGTGATGGCGAAGGCAGCCAGCTTGGGGGCCGAGCCGATGAACAGGGTCACCGCCGTCGGCGCGCCATGATAGACGTCGGGAATCCACATGTGGAACGGGACGACGCCCAGCTTGAAGGCCAGACCGGCAACCAGGAAGACCAGGCCGAAGACCAGCACGGTCTTGTTGGCGCCGCCGTGGGCCAGGCGCTCGCCGATGCCGGTGATTTCCAGGGTTCCGGTGGCCCCGTAGATCATCGACATGCCGTAGAGGAGCAGGCCGGATGCCAGGGCGCCCAGGACGAAATACTTCATCGCCGCCTCGGTGGATTGCAGGGAATCCCGGTTCATCGCCACCATGGCATAGAGAGACAGGGACAGGAGTTCGAGCCCCAGGTAGATGGTGACGAAGTGATTGGCCGAGATCATGACCATCATGCCCAGGGTCGCGAAGAGGGCCAGGATGTAGTACTCGCCCTTGTTCATCGAGTCCCGCTCAAGAATGTAGCCGCGTGAATAGAACATCACGACGATGACCGTCATGTACAGGAAGAGTTTGAGCAGCGTCCCCATCAGGTCGCCGACGAACATGTTGCTGAAGGTGTACATCACCTGACCGCTGGCGACCCCATACTGGATCGCGAAGCAGCCCACCAGCGTGAGCTGGGTGAGGGCGAAGGTAATCGTCCGGCGGCGATCCTTGACCATCACGTCAATCAGAAGAAGGATCGAGGCCATCGCCGCCAGGAAGAGTTCCGGTGCGGCGGGCAGAAGATCGGGGACAACGAAATTGTCGAACATGTCGGCTACCGTTTATTGAATCTTGCTGATGGCGACGTGCTGCAGCAGGTCGTTGACCGATGCATGCATGACTTCGGTGAAAGGCTGGGGATGCAATCCCATCCACAGAGTGCCGGCGGCCAACAGCGCGAGGATGAGGAATTCGCGCTTGTTGATGTCGCTCAGTTCGGCCACGTGGTGGTTGCCGACGTCGCCGAAGACGACCCGCTTGTACATCCACAGGTTGTAGGCGGCGCCCATGATCATCGACGAGGCCGCGGCGAAGGCAATCCAGAAATTGAACTTGACCGCCCCCAGAATGACCATGAATTCGCCGACGAACCCGGAGGTGGCCGGCAGGCCTGAATTGGCCATGGCGAAGAGCATGAAGAAGGCGGCAAATTTCGGCATGGTGTTCACCACGCCGCCGTAATCGGCAATCTGGCGGCTGTGGACCCGGTCGTACATGACGCCGATGCAGAAGAACATGGCGCCGGAGATGAAACCGTGGGACAGCATCTGGACCAGGGCGCCTTCGACGCCCATGGCGCTGAACATGAAGAAGCCGAGGGTCACGAATCCCATGTGGGCGATGGACGAATAGGCCACCAGCTTCTTCATGTCGGCCTGAACCAGAGCCACGAAGCCGATATAGACGATGGCAATCAGCGAGAGCGCGATGACGAACCCGGAGAGTTCATGGGAAGCATCCGGCGCAATCGGCAGCGAAAACCGCACGAAACCGTAGGCACCGAGCTTCAGCGCGATGGCTGCCAGGACGATGGAACCCCCGGTGGGCGCCTCCACGTGGGCGTCGGGCAACCAAGTATGCACCGGCCACATCGGGACTTTGACCGCAAAGGCGATGAGGAAGGCAAGGAAGAGCCAGACCTGGGCACCGAGCGGAATGGGCAGCTTGTGCCATTCGAGAATCTCAAAACTGCCGTTGGACTGGACGAACAGGTACATCAGAGCGACCAGGAAGAGCAGCGATCCCAACAGGGTGTAGAGGAAGAACTTGAAGGCCGCGTAAACCCGGTTCGGACCGCCCCATACGCCGATGATCAGGTACATCGGGATCAGGGAAGCCTCAAAGAAGACATAGAAGAGAATGCCGTCCAGGGAAGCGAAGATGCCATTCATCAGACCGGACATGATGAGGAAGGCCGCGTTGTACTGGGCGACCTTGCTGCCGATCACCTGCCAACCCGCCAATACCACGACCACCGTGATGAAGGCGTTGAGGATGACGAAGAGCATCGATATGCCATCGACGCCCAAGTGGTAGTTGATATTGAAGCGGGGGATCCAGGGACTGAGTTCGACGAACTGCATCGCGCTGGTGGAGGCATCGAATCCAGACCAGAGGGGAAGGGTCACGAGAAGGCCAAGGACGGCACCGACCAGGGCCAGCATCCGCGCCAGCGGTGCATTGCGGTCGGACCCCGTGGCCAGCACCAGGAAGCCGGCAAAAATGGGGATCCAGATCGAGAGGGAAAGCAGCGGGTAGTTAGACATGTTATTCCTAGCTTTTCTACCTTAGGCGCGGTTGATCCACAGGGTCATCAGCACGAAGAGGCCGATGATCATCGTGAAGGCATAGTGATAGACGTATCCGGTCTGGAACAGGCGGGTCACGGCGGAAACCAGCCCGAC
>SSTA01000312.1 GCA_009469685.1 Azonexaceae bacterium
CATCGGCCTTGACGTCGAGCTTGCTGTCGCCAATCGGTATCCCCAGTCCCGAGCGACCCGCCTGGGCTTTGAGGCGCCATTGCGCATCCCCTTGCGGGATGAGGTAGGCAATGTCCGCACCGTCCACCGAGAACAAGGGTATCCAGCCGTAATATTCGGTGAAGGGGCGCACCCAGGGGTATGCGTAGCCTACATTGCGGATGTCGGACATCAAAAAGGCGTCATAACCAACGCGGCCGACGCGGACATCGAGTTGGGGGGTCGGCTTGAAGCCCGCGTAGGCGAGCTCTATGACATGGGTGGCATGGGTGGAAACCTGATCGCGGAACACGGCCTGGGCGACCAAATCGACGACCGGATTAACGCGATACTCCGCTTGTATGCCAAGGCGGCTATCCCGCTGCCAGGTGCCGCTGCCCATGTTTGAATCGGGGCGCTGGCTGACATCGCGGATCGCGACGATGTCGTTCCTGTTGTCCTGCACGTAACCCAGCGTGCCGTACCCGCTGAAGCGCAGGCCTCCGGTGGATTGCGCCTGGACAGTAGTTGCCGGCAGCACACCCAGAAGCGTGACCAGGGCAACAAAAAAGGCGCGGAGCACGGTGTCTTGCATGGGGATGGGAATTGGGGTGAAAACTCTCAGCGGAATGATAAGCCAGAGTGGGCGGGAGGCGCTTCGTCAGTATGATGGCAAGAAGGTAAGGGTGGTCATAGGGTTTACCCGCCGGGTGCGGGCATTCCTCAGCAGACGATTATGCGCATTTGGCAAGCAGCCGTCTGTCAGCGGATACTCTCCAGCAGTCGGCGGGGATATCGGTCTCAGTGGCGCTGAAGTCATGGCATTCAGGCATAAGCCGTTGTTTCCATGGGAAAGCGGCGTCGATGCGCTGAGCAAGGTCCGGATTCAGCCGATGCGTGCTTTGACACACAGGACCACGGCCTTGAGAAACGCCGCAAGAAATGAGGAATCGCCATGAGCACACTCGAACGCGCCATTGAAATTGCAGCTCTCGCCCATGCCGGCCAGGTCGACAAGGCTGGAGAACCGTACATCCTTCACCCCCTTAGGGTCATGCTGCGTGTCTCCGGCACCCATGAGCGCATGGCTGCGGTCTTGCACGACGTCGTCGAGGATACTTCTGTCACACTGGAGCAGCTCTCCCGAGAAGGTTTCCCTACGGCAGTCCTGGTTGCCGTCGAGGCCCTCACCAAGACTTCGGGCGAATCCCGACTGCAGGCCGCCGCTCGGGCAGCAGCCAATCCCATTGCGCGGATCGTCAAACTGGCAGACAACGCAGAAAACATGGATATCAGCCGCATCCCGGAACCGACCGAGAAAGACTTCGCTCGTCTCAAGGAGTACGAGCAGGTCCGTGCCCTGCTGCTGGCACAGGGCACAAGCTAGACTCTGGCTCGCCCAGGGGCATCCTGCGGCCGTCCAGCGTTATGGACCGGTTCGCTGTGCCGGGGAGTTCCTGGATGAGATGAATCGCGCTGGAGTTTGCCAGCCCATCGATCAGTCTCGACAGCGCTGCAAGATGCCCGTATCGTAAGACCTCTGGAGGCATATGCGATTCGGATCGAGATGTTCAGGCAAACGGATTTCTTGGCTCGGCGGACTGCTGCTGACCTGGAGCCTGTCCGTCCAGGGGGCGGCGCTACGGGTCTGTGCGTCCGACTGGCCGCCCTTCACGGTTCCCGGAGAGGCCGGCCAGCAGGTTTCCGGGATACTTGCAGAGCGGGTGACCAAGGCCTTTCGGAAGGCGGGTTACGATGCCGTAGTCCATGTGGTGGCCTGGGAACGCTGTCTCCGGGACCTGGCCGATGGATTCTACGCGGCGGCCTATCCAGCGGCTTACCGCAAGGAACGCGAGGCGTTTCTCGTTTATCCGGCGTCGCGGCTGGAGACTCTGGACTACGTGGCCGTTGTCCGGAAAGGCGCTGCGCCAGGTTGGCGTTCGGCTCAAGGCGTCGGCTCCTTGCCCCAGCCGGTCGGGGTTCCACGGGCTTGGGCTCTGGCCGAGGATATCGCCGAAGTTCCCGGACTGGTCCTTGACCAGAATTCAGAAACCATGGAGCAGAATCTGCGCAAACTGAAGGCGGGCCACCTGGGGACGGCGCTGGTGGAGGTGCGCACGGCGCAGGTGCTCTTGCCGCGCATTGACCCCCAAGGTCTGCTCGAGGTGCTGCCCGAACCTGCCTTGGTCGGGCGGGCCGCTTATCTGGTTTTCAGCCGTCAGGCTCTGGGGACTTCGGGCGCCCGGCAGATCGCAGAGAGAGCGGCGAAGGCCCTGGCGGGAGCGGGTGGGGGCGAGCGATGAAGGAGGGAAAGCTGCTTCGCCTGTGGCGGGAGAGCGTTCTTTTCCGCCTCGCAGTCCTGGCAGTGGGCTCGGTCTGGGTGGTCTTTACGCTTTACTCGACGCTGAATATCAAGATTCGCTATGACGAACGGGAAGCGGCGCTCAACGAATTGTCCGAGCGCCTCGTTATCCTGATGTCGGAATCCTTGGCAAGGCCGCTTTTCGATTTCAACACGGTGGCGGTGGCCAGTGCTGCCCGTGCGTTGGCCGGCCTGCCGGACGTGCTGGGCGTGCGCGTGCTCGATGCCGAGGGCGCCGTCGTCGCGCGTTTCGGCGATTTTGGCGTGGCCGAAGGCGCTTCCTTGGTGGCAAGCCGGATGATTGTCTATGCCGACGCGTATCGAACGGTTCCCGTAGGGCGGGTGGAAGTCACCGTCTCGAAGTCCCGTCTTGCCGGCGAATTCACCAAGCTTGTCCTTGAGGCCTTGCTGCTCAACGGCGTGCTTACCGGAGCCATGGTGGTTGGCCTCGCCATCGGGTTTCGGAACGCAGGTCGCCCTTTCAGCAGTACCCTCGCAGCCCTGGAAAAGTTGGTCGCCAACGATCTCGACATCCAGGTGGAAGGCGTCGAGCGCGAGGACGAGCTGGGTTCTCTCGCGCGGGCCGTCCTGCATTTCCGGGACGTCCTGCGGGGGCTGCGCGAAGCCGAAGCATCCTCGCTCCATTTGATCGCCGAAATGAACGCCGTTCTGGCCAACGCTCTGGTGGGCATCGGGGTTACCCATGAAACGCTCCTGGTTTCGAGCAATCGAAGGCTTGAGGAGATTCTCGGCTATGCCCCCGGAGAGCTCCCTGGTCGGCCGGTGGAGACCTTCTTCGCCGACGGGGATGAATTTCGCCGTGTCTGGGGAGAAGCCGCGGGAGCACTCCAGGGCGGCGGGAGCTTTTCCTGCGAGGCTCGCCTTCGGCGGCGCAGTGGCGAGATCTTTTGGGGTGCCCTGTCCGGGCGAGCCAACGATTCCGGCAGGCCGATGGCGGTACGAACTTGGATCGTAGCGGATATCACCGAGCGGCGCCGGGCGGAGCAGGAATTGACCAGCTATAAGAATCGCCTGGAGGTTCTGGTTGCAGAACGAACCCGGGACCTGGAGAGCGCCCGCCTGGAAGCGGATGCGGCCAATTCCGCCAAGGGGCGCTTTCTGGCGACCATGAGCCACGAGATTCGTACGCCGATGAATGCCATCATCGGCATGTCTCAATTGGCCCTGAAGACCGATCTTCCCCCCAGGCAGGCGGACTATGTACGCAAGATTCGCGATTCGGCCCGGATTCTCCTGGGGCTGATCAACGATATCCTCGACTTCTCCAAGATCGAGGCGGGAAGGTTGCAGCTTGAGGAGACGGCATTCAGCCTCGAACGGGTGATCGACCAGGTGGGCGTTTTCGCCCAACCCTTGGCGCTGGAGAAGGGACTCGACTACCGCGTCGAAGTCGATGGTGCGGCTCCCGGCTTCCTGGTGGGAGACGCGCTGAGGCTTACTCAGGTACTGACCAATCTGGTCGGCAATGCCATCAAATTCACGACCATGGGCCAGGTCGAGGTGGGTTGTCGATGCGATTATCGAGACGAGGCGAGCGCAGTCCTCGCCTTTTTCGTCCGGGATACCGGAATCGGGATTCGTGCCGAGCAGCAGGCGGAACTCTTTCAACCCTTCAAACAGGCGGATGCCGCCACCACTCGCAAGTACGGCGGAACCGGCCTCGGGCTGGCGATCTGCCGGCAACTCGTGAACCTGATGGGGGGTACGATACGCGTCGATAGCGTTCCGGGAGAGGGAAGCATCTTCCAGTTCAGCGTTCGCTTTCGTCTGGCGGAGGGCGAGTCGCGAACCTTGGTCGAGCGGGATGCCGAGGCCCGGATCGGCGACGAATCGCTTCCGCCCACCGTGGTTTCGGGCTTCAGCGTCCTGCTTGCCGAGGATAACCGGTTCAACCAGCAGATTGCGCTCGAAATTCTGGGCGACGCCGGCGTAGTTGCCGAAGTGGCCGAGAACGGGCGCGAGGTTCTCGAACGGCTGGCGGTCAAGCCCTTCGACCTGGTGTTGATGGACGTCATGATGCCGGAGATGGATGGCCTCGAAGCCACACGGAGAATCCGGTCGAACGTGCTTTGGCGCTCTCTGCCGGTCATCGCCTTGACAGCCAATGCCAGTCGGGACGATAGACAGCTTTGTCTTGATGCCGGGATGGACGATGTCGTGACCAAACCCTTTGAGCCCGGCGACCTTTTCCGCATTCTGCGCCAGTATGGGCGCATTGCGGAACCCGCTCCAGACAAAGCGCATTTGGAAGCGGATCAAGCGCTGGGGGAGCGAAGGGATTTTCCCGGCATCGATTTTCCGGCGCTGCTGTCCCGTATGCAGGGCAAGGAAGCGGTGGTGTTGCGCTTGCTCAAGCTCTTCCGCAATCAGGCGGCCGACGCCGCAGGCCGCATTTCGGCTACCCTGGCCGCGGGCGAGCGGGAAGCGGCCATCCGCCTTGCCCATACGCTTAAAGGCAGCGCCGCCAACGTTTCAGCCACAGACCTCTACCAGTTGGCAGGCGAAGTGGAAAGGCAAATCAAGGCCGGAGATCAGCCCGATTTCAGTGCCTTGACGGCCGAAGTCAACCGAGTCCTTGCCGGACTGGCCGCGCTTGACTGAAGCAAGCCGTCCAGACGTTGGATGCCTTCCGTTGCGCCAATTCGAGTAGGCCGACGCTCAAGCGACCAAATAGGGCGCAAACCAGTCCATGGCCATTGCAGCAGGGATGCCGCCCGACGGAACCCTGCGCAGTTCCCATGGGCCTGCCAGATGGGTGGCGGCGCGGCGAAAAGAGGACGCGGACACTTCGTCCTCGATATCGGCCAGCATCTGCACGGGCGAAGAAAGCACCTCGAGGTACTGCAATCCGGCGCCATCGATCAGTCCGCCATGGCAAGCCAGGCAGCGTATCTGGCGGTCCCGGCGAGCGGCGACTCGGACGGCGGCAGGAGTGACGGCGGCTTCGGCAAAAATGGCGAGGGGCAGTTCGGCCGTATCCGGGTCTGTGGCGACGAGTTCGAGCACCTGAAGAAGCCGGTCCGCCAGCAGCGGAACGTTGTGGGCATTGTCGGCAAATGCAATTTCCTGGCCCGTCAGGAGATGGAGTACGAGGCAGGCATATTGGCGGGCGTGCGCCGCCGCGATGGTATTGGCGTGGGACGACGCATGCAGCGATGCGGCGAGCACCAGTCCCCGCGCGCTGGTGGGAGCTTCCAGCAGGCCGGCGAGGCGGCCGTGGCCGGTGGGAAAGGAAATATCCCGTTTCACGACGCGATTTGAATCGGGATCCGCCGGGGGCCGAAAGCGCGTCGGCCCTCTCCGGCACTTCGATCGAAGCGGCCGGGGACACGGTGACCGCATTCGGGACAGAGGCCGTCGGGTCCCAGACGGTTTTCCAGGATGGCGTACCAATCACGGACGACCAGGGGAGTGCCGCAACCCGGGCAGTGGGTAGTTCCGCCGTCGGCATCGTGGACGTTGCCGGTATACACGAAATGAAGCCCATGGTCGCGGGCGATGCGCCGGGCGCGGCTGAGGGATTGCGGTGGAGTGGGGGGCGTATCCGGCATCTTCCAGTCGGGGTGAAAGGCGGTGAAATGGACGGGAACGTCCGGGCCGAGTTCGCGGAAAACCCAGTCGGCCAGAGACGAGATTTCTTCGTCGGAATCGTTTTGACCCGGGATCAAGAGGGTGGTGATCTCCAGCCAGCAGGCCGTTTCATGGCGGATATAGACGAGGGTCTCGAGGACGGGTGCCAAGTGCGCGCTGCAAAGCTTCTTGTAGAAACCCTCGGTGAAAGCCTTGAGGTCTACGTTGGTTGCATCCATGGCGGCAAAGAACTCGCGGCGCGGGTTCGCGTGGATGTACCCGGCAGTGACGGCGACGTTGAGTACGCCGACCGCACGGCAGGCGGCGGCGACGTCGAGGGCGTACTCGGCAAAGATCACCGGATCGTTGTAGGTGTATGCCACCGATACTGCCCCGTTGCGCCGCGCTGCCGAAGCGATCGCTTCCGGTGTGGCGGAATCCATCAGTCTATCCATGTCGCGGGACTTGGAGATGTCCCAGTTCTGGCAGAAGCGGCAGGCCAGATTGCAGCCGGCGGTACCGAAGGAGAGGATCGCCGAACCGGGATGAAAATGATTCAGAGGCTTCTTCTCGACGGGGTCGAGACAGAATCCGGATGACCGTCCCCAGGTGGTGAGGATCATCCTGCCACCCTCCATCCGGCGCACGAAGCATGCCCCGCGCTGGCCTTCGTGGAGTTGGCAGTCCCGGGGGCAGAGGTCGCACTGGATGCGCTCGCCGTCGAGGGCGTGCCACCAGCGGCCCGGATGGGCACTTTCGGCGATCGTCATCCTTCGGCTTCCTTCCATTTATCGACGGTGTAGCGCTCGACGACGACGTCAGGCCCCCAGTAGGCGGCAGGCAATCCGGCCTTTTGGCGAAGTCGTGCGAGAAACTCCGTCGGTTGGGGCAACTGCTCCCAGACCTGGGGCAGAAAAGTTGCCCGGCGGTGGCCGGCGGTGAAGATCAACCCGTCGATGCCGGGCCGCAGGGAAGCAATGAGCTCCTTTTCATTCGCGACGTCTAGGCGTTGGGGGGAAGAGAGCAGGGAGACTTCAACCCGGATCTTCGGCCAATCCTGCAGGGTCAGCGCCGGGAAACGAGGATCGCGGAAAGCAGCGGCCCGCGCATTTTCCCGCACATCGTCGGCGAGGGGACGGTGGGCTTCCAGGCTGCCTATGCAGCCGCGCAATTCGCCTTGCCGGGTGAGGGTGACAAAGGTGGCGCCTGGCTCGCGCAAGATCGGCGATTCGGCCACTGCAGAAACGGGCAGGCCCAGGGTCGCTTCGATGGCTCCCCTGGCCAGAGCCAGGAGGGAGGAGCCCAGGTCAGTCATGCATGGATTCCTCGTCTGGCAGAAAGGCGAAGGCCGCGTAGCCGACCACCCGGCTGCGATCACCGGCGGTATCGCCGGAATTGCAGCGCTGCACGAGGCTGGGCCGCAGGCCGTGGCGCCTGGCGGCGATCAGCAATCCGTTGATCGGGTAGGCACCACAGGCTTCCTGGGTGTCGATATCCGGCGAAAGTTCAAGGATGCGGCCGCAGGTCGTCGAGTCGATCGCTTCCGCCTCGCGATAGGAGAGGTAGTGGGAAAGATCGGAGCTGACGACGACCAGCGTCTCTGTGCCGCCCCATAGCCGGTCGAGTACCTGGGCCACGGCGGCCGGCGAACAATGGCCGACGGCGAAGGGAACCAGCCGAAAATCGGCGAGGGCCGTCTGCAGGAAAGGCAACTGGACCTCCAG
>SSTA01000313.1 GCA_009469685.1 Azonexaceae bacterium
AAACCGTCCAGTTCTTCGCTCAGCAGCGCCACATCCACCGGCGGCGGCCCGCCCCGAGTCAAGCCCTCGACCTGGCAATAGACGCATGCCCAATTGCACGCGTTATTGACGTTGAGGTTGATTCCGACCGACACGCCGCCCGCCCGGCGGGAAACGACCGGGTAGACATAGGTGAGGCCGGCGATGTCGCGGCGATGGTCGGCGATGGTCAGCACGGCCCCATTGTATAATCCGCGCCTCCCATCGCCACCGCCAAATTCCATGCTGATCACCCGCCGCCTCGAATTCGATGCCGGCCACCGCATTCCCGACCATCGCAGCCAGTGCCGGCACCTGCACGGCCATCGCTACGCCCTGGAGATCACCCTTGCGGGCGAAGTGATCGAACGCGCCGGCGATGCGGCCAACGGCATGGTGATGGACTTCTCCGAGGTCAAGGCCCTGGCCCGCCAGCACGTCGTCGACGTCTGGGACCACGCCTTCCTGGCCTACTCCGGCGATCGGCCGGTGGTGGATTTTCTCGCGTCCCTGCCGGATCACAAGACCGTGCTGCTCGACCGCGTCCCCACCGCCGAGAATCTGGCCCGCCTCGCATTCGCCATCCTGGACCCGGTCTATCGCGACACTTACGGCAACCAGCTGCGCCTCGCCCGCGTCCGCCTGTTCGAGACTCCCAACTGTTGGGCGGATGCCGACCGCGATACGGCCAGCCCGGTAAACGTCGGCTGCGATTGAGAGAGGCAGGCGAGTCCCCTATACTCGCAACTGTCGAAGATCGGCGCCCCTAGGGCGCCGGGGGGAACAATAAAAATGTCGAGGGCATTTCTTCGGGATGACGTCATGGGCATCGCCCACGAATCCCGTTTATGGCCATCGCGTTCCGGAGTCCGGCGATGACTTCGCGACCCCGCACCGCCCTCATCCTGACCGGCGGCGGCGCCCGGGCGGCCTACCAGGTCGGCGTGCTGATCGCGGTGGCGGAATTGCTGCCCAATCCCCGCGTGAATCCCTTTCCCATCCTGTGCGGGACATCGGCCGGCGCCATCAATGCCGCCAGCGTCGCCTGCCTGGCGGACAATTTCGGCAAGGCGGTGGAGATGGTGGCCCACGTCTGGCGCAGCATGCATGCCAGCCACATCTATCGCGCCGACACCGCGGGAATCCTTCGTTCCGGAGCCCACTGGCTTTCCATGCTCGTCGCCGGCTGGGTGATCCGCACCCGTCCCCGCTCCCTGCTCGACAATTCGCCCCTGCGGGATTTGCTGAATCGATACCTGGATTTCCGCGGCGTCGACCACGCCATCCGATCCGGCGCCCTCCATGCGCTGTCCATCACCGCCTCCGGATACGAATCCGGCGAAAGCATCACTTTCTTCCAGGGCCACGCGACGGCCGAACCCTGGCGCCGCGTCCAGCGCCTCGGCATTCGTTGCAAGATCAACGTCAATCACCTGCTGGCTTCGAGCGCCATCCCCTTCATCTTTCCCGCCACCCATATCAATCGCGAATTCTTCGGCGACGGGTCGATGCGTCAGCTGGCTCCGATCTCCCCCGCCATCCACCTGGGCGCCGAACGCATCCTGGTCATCGGCGCCGGGCGCATGAACGAACCCAAGGAGCGCAGCGGCAGCACCCGGCACCCGTCGCTGGCCCAGATCGCCGGCCACGCCCTGGCCAGCATCTTCCTCGACAGCCTGGCGGTCGACATCGAACGGCTGCAGCGCATCAACGAAACAGTCGCCTCCCTGCCCCCGGAAGTGCTCGCCCAATCCGACGTCCCCCTGCGCAAGATCCAGACCCTGGTCATCGCGCCCTCGGAACGTCTCGACGTCATCGCCGCCGAGCATGCCCGCGCCCTGCCGCGGCCGGTGCGCATCCTCCTGCGCGGCATCGGGGCCATGAATCAGCGCGGCGGCGCGTTGACCAGCTACCTGCTCTTCGAGCAGCCCTATACCCAGGCCCTCATGGATCTCGGCTACAAGGACACCATGGCCCGGGCCGAAGAAGTGCGCGCCTTCCTCGTCGATTGAGCCCCGAACTCGCCGCGGCCATCGGCACTGCTCTCGGCACCCCGCTCCGC
>SSTA01000055.1 GCA_009469685.1 Azonexaceae bacterium
GAAAACAGCCAGGCCGTCGCCCTGCGGATCACCAAGGAACTCGACGGTCCTGGCTTGCGCGCCGGTTCCTGGGATACCCTGACCATGCCGCGCCTAGGCATCAGCATGGACGCGGGCGTCACCTTCGACGACAACGTCAGTCGCGCCGAGGACGGCCAGGACAAGATCTCCGACGAGTCCTACAACGTCAATCTCGGCAAACGCTGGAATATCACGCTGGGAAGCCAGACCCGGGCTGTGGTGAATGCCTTCTTCGGCGGCGAGAAATTCCACCGCTACTCGGGTCTTGGTCATCTGACCCTGGGCGGGCAAGCGGAAATCCAGTATCGCAGTTCCGGCGACTTCCTGGCGCCCACTCTGGGCCTCTTCACCCGCCTGAGCGGCGAGGATTACCAGTCGTCCATGCGTGATGGGTACCGGACCTCCACCGGCGTCAGCATCCGTCAGCCGGTGACCGACCGCATCAACCTGTTCGGCGCCCTTGCCTACAACACCCGCAACGCCCATGCGAAGGTCTTCGATACCCGCGATGTCTCAGCCCGGGTCAATCTCGATTACGCAGTCACCGCGACCAGTTCCCTCTACCTCACCGGCGAAGTGAGACGGGGTGACGTGGTGTCCTCCGGGCAGGCTTCGCTCAAGAATCTGGACATGGCGACAGCCTTCGCTCCCGACGACGTCTTCGCCTCGCGCCAGTTGTACGACTACCGGTTCCGCGGACGGACCTTCCTCACGACCCTGGGCTACAGTTTGCCGCTCGGCCCCACCGATGCCATCGATCTTTCCTGGCGTCGGGTTCAATCCCAGCCGCTGCACGAGCCGCCTTACGTCACGTCGGCAACCCGCTACTACGTCGATCAAATCTCCTTCAGCTATCTCACCCGGTTCTGATCCATGAGCCCCAAAATCTCCCGACTCAAGAAGACTTTGCTCGTAGCCGCCGCGGCGGCCACCCTCGGCGCCTGCGGTGGTGGTGGCGGAGGCGGCGGCGGGAGCGGGAGCAGCGGAAGCGGCTCCTCCAGCTCGCTGCTTCCTGGCTTTCTGGAAATCCCCAACATCTTCCTGCTCTTCCCCAATCCCCAGAAGCAGGCCGATGACACCATCCAGACCAACACCCCGGCGTACGCGACTGCCTACTATCAGGCGATCGATCCCCTCAACGAGCGCACGACCAAGGCCGCATTCATGGCCCGCAACGGATTCGGCAACCCCGGCACCGGTACCGAGGTCACCGTCGTCTTCGGCGACACCCTCGATCTGGGCTACGGCCGCCGAATGACCGCCCGCCACAACGCCGACGGCACCATGGCTTTCGTTGTGGATAACTATCTGGTGGATACCGGCGGTAGCTACGGTTATTCACGTCTCAACGTCGATGCTGCGGTCGTCCAGTCTAACCAGCGCTTCATCGGCACCAATGCCATCGAGTTCAGCCCCGGACCGGGGGGCGGCCCCAATTTCGTCAAGTTCTACAATTTTGCCCCCGACGGAAGCCGGAATCTGGCTGCCGACCTCGACGGAAAAGGGGCCAAGGCCATGCCCGGCATCTGCACCAACTGCCACGGCGGCCGGGCGGATGCACTCACCGACACCGGCGCCTTCCCCACCGTCGGCAATTCCGTCTCCCAGGCCGCCGGCGATGTCCAGGGCCGTCTGCAGGCACTCAAGGTCGATACCTTCGACTACTCGACGCAGAGCGCCACCTTTACCCGCGCCAACCAGGAAGCGAATCTAAAGACTATCAATGGCTGGGTGCTGGAATCCTACCCTCTGGCCGCCGCCTCCGCATTTCCGGAAGACGCCGCCCGTCCTGCCGCGGGAGCGAACGAATGGCAAGGCACCGCGGCAGCGTTCATCAAGGACGCCTACGGGGGAGATGGAATGCCCAATGCGAGCTACACGGCGCCGGGAGTGCCCAGCGCCTGGGTGACGGCTGGCCAGTCGAGCCTGTATCAAAACGTCGTCATTCCGGGTTGCGCAACATGCCATATCCTGCGCGGGACAGCCAACAATTCCGACCTGGACTTCCAGACGTACGCCAAGTTCCTCGGCTATTCCGACCGCATCAAGGCGCATGTGATCGACCGTGGCAACATGCCCTTGGCCAAGATCGTCTACAACGACTTCTGGCAGACCGGCTCCAATGCACCCGCGACGTTGGCCAGTTTCCTGGAGGACGCCGCCCAGCCGCCACCCGGCCCCTATACCGTGCGCAGCGCCGGTGTGGTCCTGCAGCCGGGCAGACCCATCGCCGACCCCGGACCGAACCGGGTGGTGCGCCAGGGCGCAACGACGCTCTCGGCCGGTATGAGCCTCTACGCGACGAGTTTCGCCTGGACCCTGGTGTCCCAGGACGGCGGCGCCGTCACCAACGCAACCCTGACCAATGCCACCACCTCCGCCCCGGTGTTCAACGCCACGGCGGATGCGACCTATGTCGTCCGGCTGGTGGCCACCAACGCCACGGGGACTGCGAGCGCACCGGCCGATCTGACCCTGGTCGTGGACAATACCCTCGCGCCGGCACCGGCGGCGATCACCTTCACCGACATCAAGGCCGCCTTCGTCAGCGCAGGCTGCACCGCAGCCTGCCATGTCGCGCCGCTGACCGCCGCAGGAAAACCCCCGCTGTCCTACGTCGCCGCCGACTACGCGGGGGGGGACACGGCTTTCTACGCCGCCGTGCGCAGCCGCATCAACTTCACCGACATCGTCGCCAGTCCCCTGCTACGCAAGCCCGCCGGATTCCACCACGGCGGTGGCGCGCTTGGCGGGTTCACCAGTACGGCGGCGCCGGGGGCTCCGGCCCGCGCCACCTACGACCTATTCCTGAACTGGATACTGAACGGCGCACCGCGAACCTGAACCTGGATCTGGAAAGCCACGGCAGCCAAAAGTGCCGTGAACTCCCAACCGACGAAACCGAGGTCGCGTTCCTCGACCCAATCCGCCACCCCGCAACAGGGGAGTACGGCGGACCAAAGCGGTCCGCCCGTTACGCTCAGTACTCCTTGCGCGGGGCGCTGTACTCGCCTCCGGCAAAGACGAAGGGCGGTGTACGACCCACCAGGGTCTCGATCAACATCAGTTCCTGGTCGGTATGATTGATGAAACCGGCGCGCCGCACATTCTTGCCGGATTGCGCGTTGTTGGTGATGTAGAGGGGTTTGTCGTGGTGGGTGGCGGTGACCGTTTCGCTGCTGGTGGGATCGGCGACGGAGGCAATGTCGGTCTGGCCGTAGCAGGTGCAGAAATAGGTCAATTCCGGGTCGGCCTCGACGTAGAAACCGGTTCCCCGGATACCGATGGTGGCGGTGGCAGTGGTCACGGCGTGCTTCTGATTGCGCGAGACCGAAAGCAATTTACCGGACAAGAGTCGCAGGGCGGAAATGAAAAACCCGGACTCTTCCTTGCCGCCGTCGAGTTTGAGCACACTGTTGCTGCGGACGATCATCGAGTTGCCGCCAACGACGAAGACGATCTCGCTCTTGTCCCCGGTCTCGATGGTGTCCTTGGGGCCAATGGCGGTATCGAGCCGGGCACCAGCGCCGTTGACCCGGACGTCGCCTTCTAGGCGATAGATCGACTGCTCCGGAGGCAGTTTTCGGGGAGGCGTCCCGAAGAAGGTCGCCGCAAGGGACTCCCGCGCGACAAATCCGGAAGCGAAGACGCCAGCGGTCAGCGCCGCGATCAGTTGCCGGCGACGCGGATCGTCGGCTGCCTCGAAACCATCCATGTTTGTTATCCTTCTTGGTTGGGGTTGAAAACTGGAACTCCCTGGGCGGACGCTACACCCAGACAAATCACCATCGCCCTGGCGACGCCCTAGTTTAGCGCAATTCGCGGCCCGCGCCCGCCTATGGCAATTCAATAAATCCCATGGACTCGCCGCCCCCTTTTTTGTCCCTTGCCCGATCCGGTAGACGGTATGATTCGCCCCTGCGCAAATGTCCGTAATCCCGCCCCGATGGCCCCTTCCGTCCGCTTTTCCCCCTCGCCTTCGTCCGCGCGATGGCCCGGAGTCCTGGCTTGGGCGGTGGCCACGGGAATTGCCCTCTGGCTGCTCTCCGGCTGGGTCGTCATCGCCCTGACGCCGCCTCTGGAGCCGCTTCCTCCCGCTTCTCTGCCCCAAGCCCGGGAGGCGGCGCGGGCCATCGCTGCCCGCCAGTGGTTCGGATCCGACGCAGGGGCCGCAACCGCTCTACCCTCCGACCATTCCTGGAAACTCCTCGGCGTATCGGTAGGCAGTGGTAGGAAAGGGCCGCGCAACAACTTTGCAGTCCTGCGCGACGGCAGCGGCACGGCGGTCTCCGCCCTGGAGGGAAGCGAACTGGTCCCGGGAGTCACCCTCGCCAGCGTCCGGCCCGACGCCGTGATCCTCGACCAGGCGGGTTCCCGTCGCGAAATTCGCTTCGACCCCCCGCTCTCTGCCGCATCCGCGCGGTCACCGGCTGTCCTTCCCGAATCGAGTCCGAGATGAATCCGACTGTCTGCCGCCTTTTCATCGTTCCGGCCCTTGCCCTGGCACTCGCGGCTGCCCGCCCGGCTTGCGCGGAGGACACTTCCGACCTGGTCACCCTGAGTTTCGTCAACGCCGACATCGCTGCCGTCGTCCAGGCGATGGGCAAGATCACCGGCAAGAACTTTCTCCTCGACCCGCGGGTGAAGGGAACGATCAACATCGTCTCGGCTCAACCCGTTCCACGGGACCTTTCCTACCAGATCCTGCTGTCCTCGCTGCGTCTCCAGGGTTATACCGCCATCGAGAACGACCGCGTGGTCAAGATCGTCCCCGAGGCCGACGCCAAACTCCATGCCGTACCGACCGTCCGCGGCAAGAACGCCGGAGCAGGGGACCGTCTGGTCACCCAGGTGTTCCACATCCGCAACGAGTCGGCCGCCCAGATCGTCGGCGTCCTGCGGCCGATGATTTCGCCGAACAACACGATCGCCGCGTACCCCGCCAACAACACCCTGGTCATTACCGACTACGCCGAGAACATTCAGCGACTCGGACGGATCATCGAGTCCATCGACGTCCCCCAGGGAGACGTCCAGGTCCTGCCCATCCACCATGCCTCGGCCATCGATCTCGGAGCCACCATCGTACGCCTTCTGGGCGACACGGCTGCGACCATCCCCGGCAACGGTACCGCAGGGGCTCCTACCGCAGTCCCGGGAGACGGCAGCCAGCGTGTCCAGATCGTCCCCGATGCGCGAACCAATTCACTCCTCGTACGCTCGGACAACCCCTCCAAGATCGCTGCGGTGCGTCAATTGGTCGCCAACCTGGACGTTCCCGGGGCCGGCGGCAACTTTCACGTGGTCTATCTGAAGAACGCCGAAGCGGCCCGGGTGGCCCACACGCTTCGCGCCCTGCTGGCGGGCGAATCGGGAAATGCCCCGGGATCGGTACCGCCCCCTGCGCCAGCCGCGCCGACATCGGCGCCCGCCGCCTCGCTCTCCGGCAACCCTGTCGCCACGATCCAGGCCGACACCGCCAGTAATGCGCTCATCATCACGGCGCCGGAACCCGTGTTCAACAATCTGCGCGGCATCATCGACCAACTCGACCGGCGCCGCGCTCAGGTCTACGTGGAAGCCCTGATTGCCGAAGTCACCGCCGAACGGGCGGCGGAATTCGGCATCCAGTGGAATGCCTTGAGCGGCGGCGCGGTCAATTCCAGCCGTGCATCGGTGATCGGCGGCACCAATTTCGGGACCGGCGGCCAGAATCTTCTGAATGCCATGACCAATCCCACCGGGGTCGGCCATGGCCTCAACATCATGGTCAGCAAGGGCACCCTGGACGTACTCGGGGTCAAGATCCTGAATCTCTCCATGCTGGCCCGCTTCCTCGAGAACGATACCCGCACCAATATCCTCTCAACCCCCAATCTGGTCACCCTCGACAATGAGGAAGCCAAGATCGTGATCGGCCAGAACCTGCCCTTCGTCACCGGCCAGTACACCAATACCGGCGGCGGCACCACGCCGGCCAACCCGTTCCAGACCATAGAACGCAAGGATGTGGGCCTCACCCTCAAGATACGCCCGCAGATTTCCGAAGGAGGAACGATCAAGCTCACCATCGCCCAGGAGACGTCGTCGGTCGTGCAGACCACCGCGGCCAATGCCACCGGCCCGGTGACCAACAAGCGTTCCCTGGATTCGACGGTCCTGGCCGACGACGGCGCCATCATCGCCCTGGGGGGACTGGTCCAGGACGCCTTCGAGGGCGGCGACGAAAAGGTTCCCCTCCTCGGCGATATCCCCGTGGTAGGCGGCCTGTTCAGCTACAACAGCCGCAAGCGCAGCAAGACCAATCTGGTGATCTTCCTGCGGCCCGTGATCCTGCGCGACCGCGATGCTTCCCGGGACCTCTCCGCCGACCGCTACGACTATCTGATCGGCGAACAGAAGAAGCAGAATGCGGATGCCCGCCTTCTGCGCAACGAGCCGGAAGCGCCGGTGCTGCTGTCCATCGACCAGGCCCTCGGCGGTCAAGGACTCCTTCCGCGGGAGACTCCCGCGCTCCCGACCGGCGGCCAGTAGATCCGTGCTTGCCTCGCCCGTCATCCCCTATGTCTTCGCCCGCAGCCAGGGCATTCTGGTGGTCGGGGAGAGCGGAGCCGGGTTGGAAGTGCTGTCCCGGGTTTCCACCACCGCAAGTGCCATGGCCGAAGTACGGCGTACCCTGGGCCGACCCTTGCGGGTGCGCACCGTGGCTGACGCCGATTTCGATGCCGCCCTGGGCGAAGCCTACGCCGAAGGCTATGGTCCCGCTGCCGCGATAGTCGACGACGCCGGCCAGGAGCTCGACCTCTCGCAACTGATGCACGACCTGCCGGCGGTGGAGGATCTGCTCGACGCTCAAGACGAGGCGCCCATCATCCGCATGGTCAATGCCCTCCTCACCCAGGCAGTGCGCGAGGGAGCCTCGGATGTCCATGTCGAGGCCTTCGAAAAATCGTCGGTGGTGCGGTTCCGCCGGGACGGCATGATGCGCGACGTGGCCGAGCCGCATCGGGCGCTTCATGCGGCCCTGGTCTCGCGGATCAAGATCATGGCCAACCTGGACATCGCCGAGAGGCGCCTCCCCCAGGACGGCCGTATCTCGCTTCGCCTGGGCGGGCGGACGATAGACGTGCGGGTTTCCACCCTGCCCACCGCCCATGGCGAGCGCGCGGTCCTGCGCCTGCTGGACAAGGACCAGACCCGACTGCGCCTCGACGCGCTCGGGATGAGTCCGCTAATCGAACGCCGCTTCGCCCGACTGCTCGCCGAACCCCATGGCATCGTCCTGGTCTCCGGCCCCACCGGATCCGGAAAGACGACGACGCTCTACGCTGCCCTCTCGGGGATGGACGTCCGCCAGCGCAATATCGTCACCGTAGAGGATCCGGTCGAATTCGACTTGCCGGGAATCGGCCAGACCCAGGTCAATCCCCGCATCGCCCTCGATTTCGCCCGAGCCCTGCGCGCGATCCTGCGGCAAGACCCGGACGTCATCATGATCGGCGAAATCCGCGACGTCGAAACCGCCCGCATTGCGGTTCAAGCCAGTCTCACCGGCCACCTGGTCCTGGCTACGGTCCATACCAACGATGCCGTCTCCGCGGTCACGCGTCTGGTGGACATGGGCGTCGAGCCGTTCCTCCTGGCTTCGACCCTGCGCGGAGTCCTGGCCCAGCGTCTGGTTCGCCGCCTGTGCCCGGAATGCCGCATTGGCCGCGCCGCCGACGCGGCGGACAGGGAAATCCTCGGTGCCGACTGCCCGCCGACCCTCTGGCAGGCTGCCGCATGCCCGGCGTGCACAAAGAACGGCTATCGAGGGCGTACCGGAATCTACGAACTGTTGACCATCGATGACGAGTTGACCCGCCTGATCCACTCGGGTGCCGCCGAACACGCCCTACGCGACGCCGCCCGGCGGGCCGGATTCGTCGATCTGCGCAGCGATGGTCTGCGCTACCTCGCGAGCGGAGACACGACGCCGGAGGAGTTGTTGCGGGTCACCCGTGACTGAGGCCTATCGATGACCGCCTTTGCCTACCGGGCCGTGGACGCAATGGGCCGCGAGACTCGCGGGATGTTGGAGGCGGACACCGCAAAGGCTGCCCGCCAAGCCCTGCGGGAAAAAGGATTGCACCCCGTCGAAGTCGGCCCATTCGCCTCGGGCCGGGCAGGTCGCCGCAAAGCTCTGGGCACCGCGTCGCTCTCCCTGCTGACCCGCCAATGGGCCACCCTCTTGCTCGCCGGCCTGACCACCGAGCAAGCGATCTCCGCCCTCATCGACCAGGCCGAGAGCGAGGGCGTGGTCGCCCTGCTGACCGGTGTCCGCAGCGAAATCGTTGCCGGCTTCAGTCTCCATTCCGCCCTCGACCGATTTCCCGAGGCTTTTCCCGCCCTCTACCGCGCCTCGGTGGCAGCCGGCGAGAAGGCCGGCCGGTTGCCCGACGTGATGTTGCAGCTCGCCGATTACCTCGAACGCGGCGCAGCCCTGCGCCAGAAGATCGTCCAGGCCGTCGCCTATCCGCTTCTGGTGGCCACCGTTGCCCTGCTGGTCGTCAGCGGCTTGATGGTTTACGTCGTCCCCCAGGTGCTTTCGGTTTTCGAGCACGGTCGCCAGGAACTGCCCTGGCTGACTCTGGGGCTCCTGGCGGTGAGCCGCGTGGCCAGCCAGTTCGGGCCTGCCGCCGTGCTGGCCCTGGCGCTGGCTGGGGCGGCCCTCGGCCTTGCCCTGCGGCGTGAATCCTTTCGGCGCCGCTTTCAGTCATGGCTCCTGCGCTTCCCTTTGATCGGCCGGCAGTGGCGAACCGTCGATACCACCCGCTTCGCGAGCACCTTGGCCATTCTGGTCGGCAGTGGCGTCCCCTTGCTCGCAGCCCTCGAAGCGGGTCGCCAGGTATTGACCCTCCTTCCGCTGCGGGACGCGGTTGCCGATGCTACCGACCGGGTTCGCGAAGGACTCCCGCTTTCCCGCGCTCTTGGCCGCAGCCGCAGCTTTCCGCCAGTGCTGGTCCATCTGATCTCAAGTGGGGAAGCTACCGGCCAGCTCGCGCCGATGCTCGAACGGGCGGCCCGCCTTCAACAGGCAGAACTGGAATCCCGCAGTGCCCTGCTCACCACCCTCCTCGAACCCGCCTTGCTACTCGCCATGGGGAGCTTCGTCCTTCTCCTCGTCCTGGCGGTCATGCAACCGCTGATCGAAATCAACAGCCTTTTCGGATAGCTTCATGAAGCTTCTATCCCGTCGACAAGTCCGCGCCTTCACCCTCATCGAGGTGATGGTGGTGATCGCCATCCTGGGCGTTCTGGCCGCCATGCTCGTCCCGCGCCTGTTGGGCCGCCCGGACGAAGCCCGCGCCGCCGCCGCGCGCCAGGACATCGCGACCATCATGCAAGCCCTCAAGCTGTATCGCCTTGACAACCGGCAATATCCGACCACAGAACAAGGCCTTTCGGCGCTGGTCCAGCGCCCGGGCCAAGGGCCCGCCCCCGCCAACTGGAAGGGTTATCTCGACAAAGTTCCCCACGACCCCTGGGGCCGTCCCTATCTTTATCTCAATCCGGGCTTGCACGGCCCCGAAGTCGAGGTCATGAGCTACGGCGCCGATGGCCTTGCCGGAGGAGAGGGTACCGACGCCGACATCGGCTCCTGGATGCTATGAATCGAGTGCCGGCCCACGGTTTCACGCTGGTCGAGCTGCTGGTGACCGTGGTCGTCGTGGCGATTGCGGCCAGCCTGCTCACCCTCGGCCTGGGCCGCACAGTGCTCGCGGGATCCGATCGGGAGCTGGAACGCCTGGGACTGGCGCTTGCCAACGCGGCCGAGCGCGCGCAAGTCACCGGGACTGCGGTTGCCCTGGAGCGGCAGCCCGAGGGTTATCGTTTCGTAGAACTTGCCGGCTCCGAAGAATGGCGACCCGCGGTCGGCGATCCGCTCCTGGCGGAACACCGATGGTCCCCCCACATGGCCTGGGAAGCCCTGACGATCGGGCGCAGCACGCAGGCGACACCGGATCGCCTCATCTTCTCCGCCTACCCGCCGCAATTCCACCTGACCGTCCGCACGGCGACCGGCCTGGCAATCTTCCGGGGAAACACCCTGGGCGCGGTCACCCGTGTCCTTCCCGGCGAGGAAACCCCGTGAAGTGCCGAGGTTTCACCCTTCTCGAAGCCGCGGTGGCACTGGCCATCCTGGCCGTCGTTCTCGGTGCGGCATTCCGCGCGATAGGCGCCGCGACGGCCGGCGATGAGGAGTTTCGCCTGCGTCTCGTGGCCAATTGGGTGGCACAGGACCGCCTCGCCCTGCACCGGGCGCGCGGCGAATGGCCCGCACCTGGGCAGCGGCAGGGAAATTCCGACGAAGCCGGTCACAGTTTTGTCTGGCGCGAGGAAGTCGTTCCGACGCCAAATCCGCGATTCCGCCGCATTGAAGTCAGCGTTTCCGCCGGCGACAGCGGGCACGTCATCGCGCGGCAGACGGGATTTCTGGTGCATACGCCGTGACGAGCGCCGCGACTCCCCCCAACGTCCGTCGCCCCCGACGCCGAATGGCAGGGTTCACCCTGATCGAGCTGCTGATTGCCCTGACTCTGGCGGCATTGCTGGCGGCAACATCCTACCGCGCCGTCGCCCTCCTGGTCGCGAGTCACGACCGGGTGGCCGAAAGCTCCCGCCGCTGGCGGGACATTGCCCTGTTTTTCGGCCGCCTCGAAGGCGACCTTCTCCAGACGACTGTACGCGCTGAACGCCAGGAGAATCCGGGTGGCGTGTGGACACCTGCTCCCGGGGTGCTCATGCTGACCCGGTTTCGGGGCGAGGCTGGCGGGGTGGAAACTGTCCGTTACGCGCTGGAGAACGCCACCCTGGTCCTCCGGGAGGGGGATCCCCTGGCAGCGGACTCCCCGCGAAATGCCGATCCCGTGCTTTCGGGTGTCCGCTCGGTGCGTTGGGAATTCCTCGGCCTGTCCGATGACTGGAGCGACCGTTGGCCGAACTCCGGCGGGATGGTTCTTCTTCCGCGAGCCCTGCGGGTCACCCTCGAGGTGGACGGCATCGGCTCACTGGTCCGCATATTCACTCCCCGCTGACCCATGACGCACGCTCCTGCGCCCATCAAGAGAGTTCGCGGTGTCGCCCTGCTCAGCGCCTTGGCGGTGGTCGCCCTGGTGGTGGTCGTCTCCTCCGGCCTAGCCACCCAGCAGGCTTCCGCCCTACAGTTACTCCAGGGCAGACAGGATCAGGGACAGGGCCGCTGGCTTGCCCGCGCTGCCGTCGATTGGGCTCGGAACATACTCGCCGAAGACGCGGCGACGACACGCGAAGACCATCTGGGTGAGCCTTGGGCCGCCCGGATTCCCGCCATCCCACTCCCCGCGGAAGGCGATTTCCCCGGCGGAGAGATCAGCGGCGCCATCGACGATCTCAGCGGTCGCTTTAACCTCAACAATCTGGCGGCCGAGGGAACCATAAATCCCCTTCAGGAGCGGGCTCTGATCCGCCTGATGACCTCGCTCGGCATTGAGGGTCCGCAGCGCCTCGCCAATGCACTGGGTGACTGGCTGGACGCCGACGACCTTCCTGCAGCCCCGGATTCGGCTGAGTCTGCCTATTACACAACCCTGACTCCGTCCTATCGCGCAGCCAACAGACCCTTGGACGATGTGGACGACCTCTTGCGGGTGCGCGGATTCACTCCCGCAATCGTCGCCCGGCTACGGCCCTGGGTATCGGCCCTGCCGGTGCCCCGGGGCCAGCTGGCGACCGCCATCAACGTCAATACGGCCCCTCCTGAGGTGCTCAGTGCGGTGATCGATGGCCTGCCCTTGGAAGCGGCCCGCCGCCTCGCCAGCGGACGCGCTACCAACTGGTTCGTAATGCGCGGTGGAGACCGTCTCGCCGACTTCCGCGCACGCCTGCCCGCGGGCACCCGACCGATCGAGGGAATCCCCCTGGACGTTCGGAGCCAATACTTCCTCGTCTCGGGCCAAATCCGGCAAGGGAGATCCACCGTCGCACTGCGGGCACTGCTCCAGCGTTCGGATGCCCTGGGGGCGCCCTGGCCTACCGTCATCTGGCAGCGTCTCCGATGAGAATCCTGCGTCTGCTCATCTCTGAAAACTGGCCCGAAGTCTCGGAGCTGGATTGGTGGCTTCTGGATCGCGATATGCGGGAAGAAATCCCGCTGCAGAGCGGCCGCAGCGATCTTTCTGCCCTGCCCGACGCTGAACTCTGCGAAGCGATCCTGACAGGTCCGCAATGCACCTTTCATCGCCTGCAGGTGCCGCCCGGATCTCAGCGCGACCGTCCCCGCGTCCTGGCCTATGCCCTGGAGGAGGCCCTCTGCCAGGAACCCGAGTCCCAGCATTTCACCGTTCTCGAGGGGTCAGCGGGCGGCGATGTCTTGGTCGCGGTGGTGGCGAAGAGCCGCCTGCAAGCCATCCTGACCCGGTTCGCCGATTGTGGGCGACGACTGGCGAGTCTGTGGCCCGCCGGTGCCCTGCTGCCAATCGCGCAAGTCTGGCAAGGAAGCAGCGATGCCGGAGGTGGGATTCTGCGTGCTGATGACGGCCGCTGCTATGCCTGGGACCCCTCAGAAGACGAGCAGCCGCCCTGGATCGTGCGCCAGGCGATCAAGGAAGCCGTCGCCGCCGGTCGCACCCCGGCGGGCGTGACCCTGCGCCTGGCCCCCGCCCTGGCCCCCGAAAGCGTCCGGGCTTGGGCCTCGCCCCTCGGCATCGAGGTCTCGGTGGAGCGCGCAGAACCCGAGGCCCCGCCGACCGCCGGATCGACGAAAGATAACCTGCTGCACGGCGAGTTCAAGCCTCGCTCCGACCGGAAACATCCGCTCGTCCCCTGGAAACCGGTCCTCGCCCTGGTCGGCGTGGCGCTGGCCGTCCACCTCGCCCTGGGCGCAGCCCGCATACTCCTGCTGGAAAGGGAAGTGGCGAAACTGCGGGAAGATCAGGCGGCGCTCTTCAGTCAGCTTTTTCCCGGAGCAGCCTTGGTCGCACCGCCGCTACAGACCGGGCGGTTACTCGACGATGTCCGGAGCGCCCGCGGTTTGCCTCGCCGCGACGATTTTCTGATGCTCGCCTACGACCTGAGCGAAGCTCTGGGTCCCAAAGGCGGTGGTCTGTTGCGGCAGCTTGCCTACGCGGACAGCGTTCTGCGCGTCACGCTGGCGGTCGGCGATGGGGCACTTCCCCAACTGGTGGACGAACTCGCCGCCCGGGGGATCGGCGCAACGGTCCAGGCGAAAAACGGCGGCGGAGGCGGAACCTTGGAACTGACACTGCGCCGGGCGGCCCCATGAAGAAAATATTTCTCGACTGGCTTGAGCAGCGCTCTCCCCAGGAGCGCATCACGCTTTCCGTAGGCGCCGCCTGCCTGGTCGCCCTCCTCGTCTGGGCAAGCCTCGACTGGGCTGCATCGCGGCAAAAGCGCCTGGAAAGAAGCGTGTCGACGCTCAGTTCCGAACTCGCTGCGATGCGCCTGCAGGCGGAGGAGATCCGGCGCCTAAGGCAAATTCCTCCAACCCCCGCGGCCCGCCCCGAGACTCTGGCCGCCTTGCGTGCGACAGCAGCAACCCATGCCCTCGCGCTGGAGGTGCAACCCAACGGTCAAGACGGTTTCAACGTCCGCGGGCACGGCAATTTCGGGCGCTGGGTCGAGTGGCTCGCCCAGGTCCAGACGGAACACCAGTTGCGGCCCGCACAGGTCGTAGTCGTCGCGGCAGAGGGCGGCGTCAGGGTCGAGGCAAGCCTGGTCTACGGTGGCCGGTGAAGCCGTTGCCGAAGCGCATTCTTTTATGGCTGGCGGGCTTCGCGCTCCTCGGCGCACTGGTGGCGGTGCGCGCTCCCTCCGCCTGGCTGGCCGCCTCACTTCCCGCCCTGAGCGATGGGCGACTGCGCCTGGCTGACCCGGAAGGCTGTCTCTGGAAAGGCAAGGGCCGCCTCTTCCTGGTAACGGCCAACGGGACTATCCATGCACTTGGCGCTATCACCTGGTCATTTTCGTTGGCCGGACTGACCGCCCTCGAGGCAAGCTGGCGCATTGAGGGGAAGCACATCGGAGCAGAGTCCGCGTGGATCGGTCCCCGGCGCTTCGGCTTTCGCGAACTCCATCTCTCCCTGCCCGCCGCGGTGGCACTCGCCGCCGCCGGCCCCCACGGTCTTGCCCCCGGACTGCACGGCGATCTCGCCATTACCATCGGCAAGCTCGACTGCCCTTGGCCCCGGCCAGCGGAAGTCTGTGATTTGCAGGCGATGGCCCGCTGGGAGCACGCCGGCCATGACGCCCTGACAGCGAACACCTTGGCCGATTACCAATTTGCCCTGGATGCCAAGGCAGGCACCCTGCAAATGTCGTGGTCGACCATCGCCGGCAGACCCGAGATTCGGGGGCAGGGCGAGTTCGGCGCAGGCCGGTGGACTATGAACGCCGAAGTCATCGGCGACCCGGAGTCGCTCACCCCGTTGATCCGGCTCTTCCCGGATTGGGTTCGTCCGGGAGCTCGCTCCGGAGAGCTTGTGCTGAGCGCTCACGGGAAGTCCTGAAGCCGCCTGGAATGCCCCGCACAGGAATGGGCGTTCCCGGAGGGACGCGAACCCCTGACCTGCTCCTTAGGCAGGAAAACGAGGCATGGTGCGCTCACCAGGCGGTCCTATACACCGCATTCTGGGTTCGACCGGCTACGCCGGTGTGAGGACGCCGTTTCTTCCTTTCTGCGCGACGCGGGAGCAAGTTTGCCGCAGCAGTGCGTTGTTACTTTTCCGCAAAGGCCAGCGCCGCACCAAGATCGGGAAAGATTGTTAGCTTGCTGCGCGGGATCAGGCCAGACGACAGGTAAGCCTCCGTCATCCTGAGGACATCGCTTCGAGTGGTGACGACGGCCACGGTGTGGGGTGGCTTGCTGAGCGCTGCCGCAGCGTCGGTCGCTGCCAGCTCCAGGACAAGATCTTCCGAAAATACCAGGCCGAGACAATCCGTAAAGTCGTGAATGATGTGCCGAACCGTATCGTACCGCTCATCCGCCTGGAATTCTCGAACTGCAGCGGCGACCTCCCGGTCAGAGCTATAGCCGGAATAACGGACGTAGATTCGGTCGGCTTGCCAGGTGGTAACGTGCGCCATCGTGCCCGGTTTTCCAAAAAAACCAATCCAGTTCACTCGAAGTCCATCGGCGCCAGCAGAGACAAACGTGTTCCCGCTACCTTTGAGCCTGACAGGACCTCCGCGTAGCTTACCTTGGCTGGGGCGCTGTAGTCTTTGACGATGAAACAATGTCGTAATGACCGCGGGTAATAATCCGGTGACCAATCGCAAGGACAAGAGCCATGATCGAACAGATGAGAGACAAAGCCCGCCAACTCTGTGCCGAGCATGGCATCACCGTGAGACCCTACGCGGGGGCCTGGTGGCTCATCGGCCAGAACATCAATTGTGTCGTCGGCGAACTGGCTGGGCTCTGCCCTTCCGACATCAAGCCGCTGCCGGTTGTGGCACGGTAAGCCTCACAAGTCTTCAATCCCAAGTTGCCGGCAACCTGTCACCGGGCGACACAGAGCGACCTGTCTTGGACGGTCCCGCATGCCCTGGCCCGTCCAAAGTCTCGCAAAACTTGATTGCCGTTTCGCGCGCCGACCAGAACCGGTTCGTATAGCGCCGGACCCGCTGGGCGTCCGAAGAATGGGGGCACCCGGCGCAACCGCCACGCCCCATGGGCGATGTCCAGGACAAGCTCGTCACGAATTGGCAACGGGAACTTGACCACGTCTCCAGGGAGTTTGATGCCATCCTGGCTATCAGTCTGACCTCAAGCATGGGCAGGCTCCTTGAGGATTTCCCTTGCCGCTTGCCCTGACTCGCATGTTGCCTGAGGGAAGAGCGAATCGCAGTCGGGGCAGACGTAGTAGTTCTCGCGCTGATCAGCCGCTTCCTCAAGATCCACGGTGCCCAGGTGGGCGCGGCAATAGGGGCAGATGACGAGAGGCATGCAAACTCCTCCGAATACTGTTCTTAAATACAGTCTACCGCATCGACCCGAATCCCGATAGCGTTTCAAGATGCATCCCAGGGACATCCCCCCGGTCCAAGGGGCCTTCGAGCGGCCCGGAAGATCGGCCGCCACAGCCAAGCGAGGTGGGTTTATAAACTCAATCCCCGGGCGCGAGGGCACTCCCTCCGCCTGAACCCTGCTGGCAATCTTGAACTGATCGTGGGTACCTGAAAGCTGCTCCCTGTCTGGTCGAAAACGCCGCGGCAAGCGTGCGCAACGCTGAACTGCCGCTCAGAGGATGCCGCAGCCAAACCCACGTTGCGCGAGACCCGGCGCCCTGGTCAGCGGTGCATCGTTCCTGCGGTCCAGTTCGACGAATCGTGGAGGGAGTCCGGCAAGAGAGTCGAGTGGCGTTTCCGGCATGCCAATGGTCATCCGCCGGGATTGGCCGCGCTCTGGACTACCTGGGTGGTTCAGACCCTCGGCGAAGCCGTCGAGAGAGACACCAGGCTCACCGTCAATGGCGGGCATCCGCCGATGATGACGAGGATGCAAAAGCCCGATCCGATGCTGCCACCGGATCGGCAGGGCAATCGCAGCATCGTCGCAATCGCGCCGGCTGACATCGAGCGGCGCTTTCTGGGGAGCGTCGAGGCCGTGAGACAAATGCTCGCTGCACCAGCTGTTGAACTGATATGAGCTGAACCGGAGTCGTACGCGGACGCGCTACCCCACGCCGACCACATTCCTCCGAAAAACCTACATGGCGCCTCCAGGACCGAAAACGCGGTGTAGCGGAAGGCCAGCGTAACAGCGGAAACACTTGGCATTGTTGGCGTGCCCGGAGGGACTCGAACCCCCGACCTGCTGCTTAGAAGGCAGCTGCTCTATCCAGTTGAGCTACGGGCACATGAGGGTGATACTGAGAGGAATTGGTCGGGGCGGTGGGATTCGAACTCACGACCCTCTGCTCCCAAAGCAGATGCGCTACCAGACTGCGCTACGCCCCGACACGAGAGGCCATATTCTATCACCACGTAGAAACACACGCCAGATCAGGCAACTATCTTTCGCCAACAAACAATTCTTGCTTCACCGCCGCCTTCATGATATTTAATCATTTTTTTGGTCATCAGGCGCACAAGGCACAAGAACATGGCAGAAGAACTGCTCCACAAGCATTTCAC
>SSTA01000314.1 GCA_009469685.1 Azonexaceae bacterium
CGTCCTGTCCGCACTCTGCTTCTTGATGTTTGTCGCCTATCGCGGCTACAGCGTCATCATGTTCGCACCGGTCGCTGCGCTCGGCGCCGTTCTGCTGACCGACCCATCCCTTGTCGCTCCCATGTTCACCGGCCTCTTCATGGACAAGATGGTCGGGTTCGTCAAACTCTACTTCCCGGTGTTCCTGCTCGGCGCCATCTTCGGGAAAGTCATCGAGTTGTCCGGATTTTCCAAGGCTATCGTTTCTTCGGTGATCAACCTGGTCGGCCGCGAGCGGGCCATGTTGTCCATCGTGGCCGTCTGCGGCCTGCTCACCTACGGCGGCGTGTCGCTGTTCGTGGTCGTGTTCGCCGTCTATCCCTTTGCCGCCGAGATGTTCCGGCAGGGGGGGATCCCGAAGCGATTGATTCCGGGGACGATCGCCCTCGGCGCCTTCACGTTCACCATGGATTCCCTGCCCGGTACGCCGCAGATTCAAAACATCATCCCGACGACTTTTTTCAAGACCGACATCTACGCCGCCCCCTGGCTGGGCACCATCGGGGCAACGTTCATTTTGATCTGCGGGCTGAGCTATCTCGAATGGCGGCGCCGTCAGGCGGTCGCGGCCGGCGAAGGCTATGGAACCGATCTGGTCAACGAACCCGAGCCCTTCACCAGCGAAAAACTCGCCAACCCCTTCATCGCGATCTTGCCGCTGGTCCTGGTCGGCGTGATGAACAAGGTGTTCACCGCAGGAATTCCGGCCCTCTACGGCAAGTCGCATTCCTTCATCCCCGCCGTCGTCGGCAAGGCCGCCCCCGTAGTCCAGGAAATCTCCAAGATCGCCGCCATCTGGGCGGTCGAAGGGGCGCTGCTCATCGGCATCCTGACCGTCTTCGCCTTCGCCGGTAAGACGGTCATCGCCCGTTTCGCCGAAGGTTCCAAATCGGCGATCGCCGGAGCGCTCCTCGCCTCGATGAACACTGCCTCCGAGTACGGTTTCGGGGCTGTGATCGCCGCCCTGCCCGGGTTCCTCGTCGTCGCCAATGCGCTCACTTCGATTCCCAATCCGTTGATCAACGAGGCCATTACCGTAACCTCCCTGGCGGGGATCACCGGTTCGGCCTCCGGCGGCATGTCGATCGCCCTGGCCGCCATGGCCGAAACCTTCATCCAGAATGCCCAGGCCGCAGGTATTCCGCTTGAGGTGTTCCACCGGGTCGCGTCTATGGCATCCGGCGGCATGGATACGCTGCCTCACAATGGCGCTGTGATCACCCTGCTTGCGGTCACGGGACTGACCCATCGGGTTGCCTACAAGGATATTTTTGCCATCACCCTGATCAAAACGGCAGCGGTCTTTGTCGTCATCGGCGCGTTCTACCTGACCGGAATCGTCTGATTCGCGCTCCCTGAGGCAGACTGTGGAGTCCGCAGCCTGCCTCAGGAAAGACATAACAATCGAGGAGATTATTCATGTTGCAACATCCCATGCTTGCCGCTCTGCGCGGCAGCGACACCGGCAAGGTGATGAGCGCCCGCCAGGCGGTAAGGCTGGTCCGCGATGGCGATACGGTCGCCACCGGCGGATTCGTCGGCATCGGTTTCGCGGAAAATATTGCTGTCGCGCTCGAGGAATTGTTTCTCGAGGGCGAGAATACCGATCCGCAGGGCATAGGCCGGCCCCGCGACCTGACCCTGGTCTATGCGGCGGGCCAGGGCGACGGCAAGGAACGGGGACTCAACCATCTCGGCCACGAAGGCCTGGTGAAACGGGTCATCGGAGGTCACTGGGGGCTGGCGCCCAAGCTGCAGCTCTTGGCCGTGGCAAACCGCATCGAGGCGTGGAATCTCCCGCAGGGCGTCATCACCCACCTGTTCCGGGACATCGCGGCCGGCAAGCCGGGAACGCTGACCCGCGTTGGCCTGGGCACCTTTGTCGATCCTCGTTTCGGTGGCGGAAAACTCAATGAGAAAACCCGCACCGACCTGGTTCGGCTCATGGAGATCGACGGCGAGGAATACCTCTTCTACAAGGCCTTCCCGATCCACGTCGGCATCATTCGCGGCACGACGGCCGATCCCGACGGCAACATCACCATGGAAAAGGAGGCGCTCACGCTGGAAGCCCAGGCGATCGCCATGGCGGCCCACAATTCCGGTGGCGTCGTCATCGCCCAGGTCGAACGCATCGCCGAGCGCGGGACCCTCAACCCGCGGCAAGTCAAGATTCCGGGCATTCTCGTGGATTGCGTCGTCGTCGCCGAGAAGCCCGAGTATCACATGCAGACCTTCATCGAACCCTACAGCCCTGCGTTTTCCGGTGAGATACGGGTGCCCCTGTCGGCCATTCCGGCGATGCCGATGTCGGAGCGCAAGATCATCGCGCGCCGGGCGGCCATGGAACTGGCCGCCAATGCGATCGTCAATCTCGGC
Organism: Azonexaceae bacterium; assembly: GCA_009469685.1. The sequence continues at coordinate 2,419 of SSTA01000314.1, forward strand.
ATCGGCATGCCGGAGGGTATCGCCGCGGTAGCCACGGAAGAACGCATCCTCGATCTGATGACCCTTACCGCCGAGCCCGGCGTCATCGGTGGCATTCCCGCCGGCGGGCTCAATTTCGGGGCCGCGTCGAACACCCATGCCATCATCGACCAACCGAGCCAGTTCGATTTCTACGACGGCGGCGGCCTGGACATCGCCTTTCTGGGGCTGGCCCAGGCGGACAAGGAGGGCAATCTCAACGTTTCCAAATTCGGCCCGCGCCTCGCTGGTGCCGGTGGATTCATCAACATCTCCCAGAGCGCCGGCAAGGTGGTCTTTGTCGGAACCTTTACCGCCGGAGATCTCGAAGTCGCCGTCGCCGACGGTCAGTTGGCGATCCTGCGCGACGGCGCGGCGATGAAGTTCGTCGACACCGTCGAGCACCGAACCTTCAGCGGCAAGGAAGCCGTCAGGCGCGGCAAGACCGTGCTCTACATCACCGAGCGCTGCGTCTTCCGATTGTGCGCGGAAGGGCTCGAATTGATCGAAATCGCTCCGGGCGTCGACCTGCAGAAGGACATTCTCGA
>SSTA01000315.1 GCA_009469685.1 Azonexaceae bacterium
GGAAGGTCCCGTGGCGCTGGCGGGCGTCAGTGAGCGTCAGCGAATTTCCCTGTCCTACCTCGAGCAGTTGTTCGGCAAGCTTAGGCGGCATCGCCTCGTCGAAAGCGTGCGCGGACCGGGAGGAGGCTACTGCATCGCACGACCGCTGACGGAGGTCTCGGTGGCCGATATCATTCGCGCGGTGGATGAGCCCCTTGACGCGACCCAGTGCGGTGGCCGCGAGAATTGTCAGGATGAGCACCGCTGCATGACCCATGAACTTTGGGCGACGCTCAATGCGAAGATGTATGACTACCTGGCTTCGGTCTCCCTCGCGGATCTGGTCAAGCGCCAGAAGGACAAGGCGCAGGTTGGGGAGCACGCAATCCTTTCCGATCAGCGTGGCGAGGGCACGACTTCCCGGGGACGCGGTCCCAGGGAAAGAGTATCGGTTATTGCTTGAGCGCCATGTTTCGTCCCATTTATCTCGACCATAACGCCACCACTCCGGTCGATCCGGCGGTCTTGGAGGCGATGCTTCCCTGGTTGGGCGAGCGATGGGGCAATCCGTCAAGCCGCCACGAGTACGGGCGGGAAGCACGGCGCGCCGTGGACGATGCCCGTCAGCGGGTGGCGGTGGCAGTGGGCGCCCATCCCACGGAAATCGTCTTTACCAGTGGTGGGAGCGAAGCGAACAATCTCTTCCTGAAGGGTGCCGCAGCTTCCCGCCGGCCTGGCGTCATCGCGATTGGCGCGTGCGAACATCCCTCTGTGCGCCGTGCTGCCGCCCAGTTGTCCGGCCAGGGCTGGCGATTGCAGGAAATTGCTGTGGAGCCCGACGGACAATTCCGCTCGACGGCCTGGAAGGAATGCCTGCTGGCTCGCCCGACGTTAATTTCGGTCATGGTGGCCAACAATGAAACCGGAGTCGTCCAGGACATCGCTGCTCTTGCGGCGGAAGCCCAGTCAACATCGGCTTGGTTCCATACCGACGGCGTCCAGGCATTGGGCAAGCTACCCCTAGACTTTCGTACCCTGAATCGGGCGGGAGTGCATGGGATGACGGTTTCGGGGCACAAGATCGGTGGCCCCAAGGGCGCCGCCGCCCTGGTACTCGACAAGCGTGTAGAATTGCAACCCCTGGTTGCCGGGGGTGGCCAAGAGCGCGACTTGCGTTCGGGAACCGAAAACGTCGCCGCGATTGTGGGTTTTGGGCTGGCGTGTGAACGCGCGGTTGCTCGTATTGCAAGCGAAGCCGTCCGCCTTTCCGAATTGCGCGAAAGGCTCGAACGGGGGTTGGCGCATCTGGGAGCGACAGTCTTTGGCACTGCCAGTGAGCGACTCCCCAACACGAGTTTCTTCGCCTTTTCCGGAATCGATGGGGAAACCTTGGTCGGCAAGCTGGATCGGGCCGGGTACGCCGTGGCGAGTGGTTCTGCGTGTTCCAGCGCAGATCCGGAACCCTCCCATGTACTCGCGGCCATGGGTGTCTCGGCCGATCTTGCCCGCGGCGCCGTGCGAGTCAGCTTCGGGCGGAACAATGCGGCCGAAGAAATCGATGGATTGCTATCTGCTCTGGGGGCTACGGTCGGAAGCCTGCGGGGATTGACAGCGGTGGCGGCATGAAATCGCCTTCGCATTTTCCGACGTTACGAGAGTCATGATGAAACTGCCTATTTATCTGGATTATTCGGCCACTACCCCGGTCGATCCGCGGGTTGCGGATAAGATGATTCCCTATCTGGTCGAAAAATTCGGCAATCCGGCGTCCCGCTCCCACAGCTTTGGCTGGGAGGCGGAAGCGGCCGTCGAAGAGGCACGTGCCCAGGTGGCCGCTCTGGTCAATGCTGATCCCAAGGAGATCGTGTGGACCTCGGGTGCGACGGAATCCAATAATCTGGCCATCAAGGGTGCCGCCAGCTTCTATGCGTCCACCAAGGGCAAGCACATCATTACGGTCAAGACCGAGCACAAAGCTGTCCTCGATACTGTGCGCGAGATGGAGCGTCAGGGTTTTGAGGCGACCTACCTCGATGTTCTGGAGAACGGCCTGGTCGATCTGGATGCCTTCA
>SSTA01000316.1 GCA_009469685.1 Azonexaceae bacterium
GGCCCTGGCCGACGTTTTCGATGCCCTGATCAGCCGCCGGGTGTACAAACCCCCAATGTCCTTCGACGAGGCGAGAAGCATTATCGTCCGCGGTAGCGGAAGTCACTTCGACCCGGCAATCGTGACCGCCTTCGGCAACGCGTTCGACCAATTCTGCGGAATCGCGGAGCGCTACCAGGATGACGGTCCGGCACCTGGCTGATCTGACCCTCGCTGACATCATGACTCCGGGCGCCATCGGCGTCGGGGAGGACTGCAGCTTGCGCGACGCCGCTCTGGCCATGAGCCAGGCACGCATTTCCAGCCTGGTAATCCAACGCAATCGACGCCCTGTGGGTATCCTGACCGAACGGGATCTGGTGCGCCTCCTGGCCAGCCACGCCGAAAAGGACTCGGCAGTCGGGACGGTGATGAGTACCCCCGTCGTCGCAGTCGCCGCTGGTCTCGATTTCAGATCGGCCTACGAGTTGATGCGCAAGCACCAGGTCCGCCATCTGGTCGCCACGGATCTCAAGGGCGAAACCGTCGGGATTGCGACGGAGACGGATTTCCGCTCGCACCTCGGCCACGAAGTCTTCCGCCACAGCGCCGACTTGAGTGCCCACATTGACCGCAACATTCCGACACTGAGGCCGCAAGATCCCATTGCCGAAGGTCTGGCACGCATGCTCGTCGAGCAGTGGGACTACGTTCTGGTGATCGATGACGGCCGTCCGGCGGGGATTTTGACCGAGCGCGACATGCCCAAGCTGCTGGCCTCCGATCTCGACCTCGACCGGGAAGTGCTAGCCACGGTCATGAGTTCGCCGGTCCACTCCGTCGCCCACGAGGCGACGGTGATCCACGCCCTGGAAACCATGGATGCCCGCAAATTGAGGCACATGGCGGTGGTCGATACCCGCGGCAAGGTTGTCGGAATGGTCAGCCAGCACCGGCTCCTCGAGCGCCTGGGCATGGAGATCATCGAAGAAGCTTGGGAGCAGCACGATGTCCTCGAAGCGGCCCAGCACGATTTCGAGGACCGGCTGGCGCTGGTGCTGGAGAACACCGGCATTGCGGTCTGGGAGTACGATTTCGCGCCGGATCGCTTTACCTGGAGCCCGACCATGGCCAGCCTGCTCCATACCGAAACAGGGAAACTTCCGAATTCGGCCCGTGATCTCCATGCCCTGATTCACCCCGCCGACCGCGAGACCTTTCTCGCATCGGCGCGCCGTTGCTACCGGGAGGATAGAATTTTCGACGCCGAATGCCGATTGCGTCGGAGCGACGGCGAGTACTTCTGGATTCGCTACCGCGCTCGTGTAGCTGCCCGGGACGCCGACGGCCGCCTGGCCCGCACCGCGGGTACCCTTGCCGACATTACCGAACGCAAGCAAGCCGAAGCTGCGCTGGTTGCGAAAGAACAGCTCTTCCGCGCCATCGTCAGCCAAGCCCGCGACGCCATCGTGCTGATCGAAACGACGACCCTGGGATTCGTCGAGTTCAACGATGCCGCCTGCCGCGGCCTCGGTTACAGCCGCGAGGAATTCTCCCGGCTGCACCTCTGGAACGTATTCGCGAATGTTTCCCAGGAAGAGGTACGGAGTCGTGTCGGGGAATTCCTCGCTGCCGGAGGCGTGGATATCGAAGCCGACCATGTGCACTGGGACGGCTCGATTCGCCACATGCGGGCGAGCTATCGTACCGTTGGGGTGGGTGGCCAGACTTTTTTGTCGGCGATCTGGACCGACGTGACTGACCGGCGTCAGGCCGAAGCAGCCCTCAGAATCAGCGAACAGCGTTTCCGCTCGCTCTTTGAGGGAATCGAAGGGATCGCGGTTCGCGGCTACGACGCCGACGGCAGGATCGTCCTCTGGAATCGGGCCAGTGAACGTCTCTACGGTTTTTCGCCAGAAGCGGCCCTGGGTCGCAAGCTTGAGGATTGCCTCCTGCCGCCGGATGAGCGTGAAGCCCTTGCTTCGGCTTTTCAACAATGGGTCACCGGGGGGAATCCCATGGTTGCCGGCGAAGGGCGTTTGATTTGCCAGGACGGTACGCCCGTCACCGTCTTCTCCAGCCCGGTTATCCAGGTGGGGGCCAGTGGCCGGCCTGAAGTCTATTTCATCGACGTGGACCTTTCTCCCCTGGAGGAAATCCAATTTCAATACCAGATGCTTGCCGATTCGGGTTCAGCACTGATCCGGACTTCGGATACCGAGGGCAATTGCAATTATTTCAACCGCCCCTGGCTGGAATTTCGAGGACGCTCCCTGGAAGACGAGGTTCGCGCCGGGTGGCTGGCTGGCGTTCATCCAGACGACCTGGATTCCACGGCAGAAGCCTACCTTGGTGCCATCAAGCGGCGCGAGAACTTCGGCATGGTCTATCGCCTCCTGCGCCAGGACGGCCAGTACCGCTGGGTTCGGGACGAAGGGCGTCCCCGCTATGGTCGGAACGGCGAGTATCAGGGCTATATCGGTCATTGCATCGACATTACCGAAAGCCAGAAGACCAACCTCGAACTGAGCCAGCATCGTCAGCACCTGGAAGAACTGGTCCTCAAGCGGACCGCCGAACTGGAGGAGGCCAATCGCCGACTCCAGGCCAGCGACCGGCGCCATCAGGCGCTCTATGCCATCTCGCGCCAAGCCGAAGGTCTCGACGAGCCGGCCTTGATCGGCCTCTGTCTTTCCGAAGCAGCCCGACTCCTGGACAGCAACCGCGCCTGGCTGATCGCCTACGACGACCAGGGCGAAATCATCGCCATCGACGGCTTTGATCGAGAAAATCGCTTCCATTGCGCCGACTGGAAAAGTTGTCCCCATTGCCGCGCACTGCAGGATCTCGCCCGTCATTGCCGGCAATCCCGATCCGCACTGGTCAACGAGTTGGACGCCGCCGCCATCTCCGAGTGCGTCCTTGCCGACAGCCCTCGTTTTCTGGTGGTCGCCCCCGTGGTCGAATCGGATGCCGTGCGAGCCGTTTTCGGCATGGCAGGCAGGGAAAAGGCTTATTCCCCCGTCGATGCCCAGGAGTTGGCGACAATTGCCAACGATCTTTGGCGCATCGTCATGCGCCGAAGGGCTGAAATCGCCCTGGCGCGCACCAGCGATGCCGCGGAAGCCGCGAGTCGGGCAAAGTCGGCGTTTCTGGCCAACATGAGCCACGAAATCCGGACTCCGATGAACGCCATTATCGGGCTGACCCATCTGCTCTTACGCCAGACCGAAAATTCCAAGCAGGTCGACCAACTGCGCAAGATCGGAGATTCAGCCCAGCATCTTCTCTCGATCATCAACGATGTCCTAGACATGTCCAAGATCGAGGCCGGCAAAGTCGAGCTGGAGATCGGCGACTTCACGGTCGAAAGCTTGTTCGATCATGTGACGTCGATGCTCGCCGAGCGGTGCGCCCAAAAGGGTCTGGAGCTCCGGAAGGACATCTCCGAGTCGGCGAGGATAGCTTTGCGCGGCGATCCGACTCGCCTGAGCCAGATCCTCATCAACTACGCGGCAAATGCGATCAAGTTCACCGACCGCGGTTCGATCACCTTGCGCGCGCTCGCCTCAGAAGTCGCTCCTGGCACGAGCCTCCTCCGCCTTGAGGTCCAGGATACCGGAATCGGCATACAACCCGAGGCGCGCGCACGCCTGTTCAACGAATTCGAACAGGGCGACACGTCCACCACGCGCCGTTACGGGGGAACCGGGCTGGGACTTGCCATCTGCCGCCTGCTGGCGCAGATCATGGGGGGCAGGGTGGGATGCGAAAGCGCCCCCCAGACTGGCAGCATCTTCTGGTTCGAGGCGCCTTTCCCCGTCGGGACTCAGCGGGTCCCCTTCATGCCGCCGGCGCTTCCCGAAGAGACCGAGCGCATCGAGCGGCATCTCGCCAAGCAAGCGGGCAACATTCCCATCCTTCTCGCGGAGGATACTCCGGTAAGCCGCGAGGTGATGTTCGAGCTTCTCACAGGCCTGGGTTTTCCGACCGATCTTGCCGAAAACGGCGAGGAAGCGGTCGCCATGGCGGGAAACAAGCAATACCTCCTAGTCCTGATGGACGTGCAAATGCCTCGTTTGGATGGCCTCGAAGCCACCCGAGCGCTTCGCAGCCTGCCGGGTTACGCCAAGGTCCCCATCCTCGCGCTCACCGCCAATGCCTTCGACGCGGACCGGCAGGATTGCATCGCGGCGGGCATGGATGACCACATTCCCAAACCCGTGGAACCTTCGGTTCTCTACGCCACCCTCGCCCGTTGGATCCCCGTGGAAATAGGCAGCGCAGAGGTGCAAAGCCAGCTTCCCCCAGCCTCCGAACCTGATGCCTCAAGGCTGCTCAACCGACTCCAGGCCATCCCGGGTCTGGGCGCCGACGTCGGCGTTCGCCGTTTGCGCGGCAAGGTCCGGACCTACGTGCGGGTTGCGGAAATGTTCACCACCGAGCACGGCAGCGATGCCGAGACGATCCGCCAAATGCTGATCGACGGCAATGTGACCGACGCCCGACGCCATGCCCATTCCCTGAAGGGTGCCGCGGGGGCGCTCGGTGCGCCGCGCCTGGCCGAGCTCGCGACTCAATTGGAGAACTTGATCGCCCACGGGGCTGGCGGAAATCAAGTGGAAGCCGCGCGCATTGCGCTGGGAACTGAGCTGAACCGCCTCATCACCGCCATCTCCCTCGCCTTGACTCGGACGGCAGAGCCAGAAGTGGTTCCCGACTGGGAGGCCACCCGCGCGATTCTCGGAGCCCTGGAACCGCTCCTCGCCCAGGACGATATCCGGGCCGGGGAAATCTTCCGCGACAACGCCGCCGTCCTGCGTCGCACTTTGGGAAACAATGGCGACGCCCTCGAACGGAAGATTGCCGGTTACGATTTCCAGGCAGCGCTCCAAGAGGTTCGCGCCTTGTATCTATACGAACAGCGACTCAGGCAGAGGGATTCCTGATTTACCTCGAACCGCCTAGCGCTCTGGACGCTTGCAGCCAGGGGCGAATTGGCTGATTCCGTGTTATAACCGACGCCTTCAACGAGCCCCGAGACCAGTCCGTGCCGTTCGGTTTCTACATCATCATGGCCGCGCAGTTCTTTTCCGCGTTGGCCGACAATGCCCTGCTTATTGCCGCCATTGCGGCCTTGCGGGACATGCAAGCCCCGGCCGAATACGAACCCCTGCTCAAGACTTTCTTTACCGTTTCCTACGTTGTCCTCGCGGCATTCGTTGGAGCCTTTGCCGATTCGATGCCAAAGTGGCGCGTGATGTTCATCAGCAACACGATCAAGATCGTCGGGTGCGGCATGATGTTCTTTGCCGTTCATCCTCTGATCGCCTA
>SSTA01000056.1 GCA_009469685.1 Azonexaceae bacterium
GGTCGCCGCCCATGGCGCGAACTCGGGCACCGCGAATACCGCGTTGCCGACGCCGCGGTGCAGGTCGGCGACCAGCATCACCGCCATCTCGCGCAGCGGAAAGCGCCCCGCGTAATCGAGGATGCGGCCCAGCACCTCTGCCACTTCCGGCGACTGCTTCGCGCGCAGTGCCCGACCGGCGAGCGCCGCCGCGACCGCGTATTGAAGGTCGAGTTCCTCGGGCACGGCGATGTCCTCGCCGCGCAGGATGGCATCGATGTCCGGCAGCCGGTCGAGGCTGTCGATGAAGGCCGCGCACTCGATGCCGGCGGCCTGGCCGACGCAGCCGGCCAGCGCCTGTGCCAGCAATTCCGGGCGTTCGCCGAATTTTTGCAGTGCGCGATGGGCGAACTCCCAGGAACGCGGACTGGGAAAGGCCATTTCCCCCGCCAGCCCTTTTTGCGGATCGAAGTCGAACAGCAACTCCGGCTTGAAGCGCAGGAAGCCGACCAGTCGCTCGTCGATGCCAGCGCCATAGGCCCAATGCACCCAGTCGTCGAGGTGGGTGTCGACCGTGAAGTGCGCGAAGCGGTTGGCCAGCGGCGCCGGCATGGCATAGGTCACGCCGCGGTCGCCCTGCCGGTTGCCGGCGGCGAAGATCGCCCAGCCGGGGGGCACCCGGTAGTCGCCCAAGCGGCGGTCGAGGATCAATTGATAGGCGGCGGCGGATACGGTCGGCGCCGCCGAAGTGATCTCGTCGAGGAAGAGGATGCCGCTGGGCCAGTGCCTTTCGGCATCCGGCAGCATCGATGGCGGCGCCCAGTCGACGTGGCTGCCGTTGCGGAAGGGAATGCCGCGCAGGTCGGAAGGCTCCATCTGCGACAGGCGCACGTCGACCACCGGCACGCCGTGACGGGCGGCGATCTGCGCCACGATCTGCGACTTGCCGACGCCGGGCGGCCCCCACAACATGACAGGCGTATGGCTGCCCTCGGCGGCGGCGAGGAATTCGCGGTCGAGGATGGCGGAGAGTTGTGCCGGACGCATCAGTAACCCTGGACGTGGAGGAATTCGGCGCGCTGCCCGGCGGAGGCCAGCACGGTGGCGACGCGTTCGGTGTCCTCGGCCTGCCCGCACAGGTAAATGTCGGCCAGGCCGCGCAGCGGCATGGCCAGCAAGGCATCGGCCAGCGCCACGGCCGGATCGGCGGCCACCACGGGCAGGTAGCGGAAGCTGTCGAAGGCTTCGACCCAGGCCCGGCACTGGTTGGCCAGGTACAGGCCGCTGGCATGGGCCGAGGCCCAGACCAGGGTGATCGGCTCGGTGGTGTCCAGCGCCATGGCATGCTCGATCAGGCTGTTGATCGGCGCGAAGCCGGCGTCGATGGCGGCGAACAGCAGCGGCCGCGGCACCACCGAGTTTTCCTTGCCGAGCACGAAATCGCCCCACGGCCCCCAGACCGATACGTCCTGGCCGACGCGGAGCTGGCCGGCGAACAGGCGCGCCGAAAAGTCAGCGCTGGCGGGACGGCGGTCGTCGCGCGAAACGTGGAAGATGAGGTTGCGGTCGTCGCAAGGGCAACTGGCAATCGGAAACTCGCCGTGGCTGTCGCCGTCGGCGCCGCCCGACGAAAAGCCCAAGGTGACACGCTGGCCGGCGAGGAAGCGCAGGCGGGTGGTGCGCGGGGTCTGCAAGTGCAGGCGGATCACGTCGGGCGACACCGGCGCGATGCCGCGCACCTTGGTCATCAGCCGCTGTTCCGGGATGTCTTCCGGCGCGCCGGCTTCCAGCACTTCGATCAGCAATTCGGAACTGGCGGCGGTGCAGGAACACATCAGCACATGGCCTTGCGCTTTTTCCTGTTCGGTGAACACGTAGTCGGTGCTGGCGTTGGGGCGCACCTCGCCGTCGATCACCCGCGCCTTGCACAGCCCGCAGTTGCCATTGCCGCAGCCATAGGCGGGCGTCAATCCGGCGCGCAGCGCGGCGGTCAGCAGCGATTCGGAGCCGTCGACAAAGAACTCGCGGCCGGAGGGCTTCACGGTCACATGGGCGGACATCACCCGCAGCATAGCGTCCATGCCGTCCAGCGCGCTTTGCGGCGCGTCGGGAAGCGGGCTGGCGAGTACTTCGGCAAGCCCGGCGTCGAGGATTTCGGCCAGCGCCGCGGCGTGCGCCTTCGGCGCGGCCTCAATGCGTGCGCGCAGTGACTCGACCAGGCGATGGTAACGGGTCAGATGCCGGCGCAGCTCCGCCATTTCCTGTCCCTGCTCGAACAGGCGCTGCGCCAGCACTTCCTGTGTCGGTAGCACCCTTTCGCGCAAGCGCTTGGCGAAGGCGTCGTCGCGGATATGGGCGATCTTCTCGAACGCACCCGAGTCCTCGAGGACGACGTCGGGCCACACCCGCAGCAGGTCGGCGGTGGATACCATGCCGTCGAACGAGGGCAGGTCGCCATCGCGGATGTGTTTTTGCAACGTGGCGCGCGATATCCCGATCAGGTGGGCGGCGCGCGACGCTGTGAGCAACTGGGGCATGGACGCAGATTAGCGAGGCGCCGGTTGTCGCGCGATACGGTTTACTTATGAATCCGATAAGAGAATCACCGTGATTCGTTCATGCCGTCTCCCGCTGAATCGCGGTGCGGTTCGCTGGCGTTCAGGAGGGCGAAAACATTGATGACCTCGTCCAGCCGTGTTCCCGCCACCGCGGTGCCATACACCCGGCTGCGCACGGCCAGCTTGAGCCGCGCGAACTGCTCATCGGTGAGCGCCGGCAAACGATCCCAGAAGATCTGCCCGGGCCGCCCATCGTGATCGACAATGATGATGATGGCCACCTCGCCCGGCCGGCGAGCCCTGCGAGATGGCGTCGCGGGGACGGCGCCTTCGCCCTGACGCGGCGCGGGTGGCGCTGCATGACGTGGCTCATCCAACTGGGCAGGAACGCTGGCGAGGACTGGCGAAGGCTGGCGATTCGCGGTTGGCGCGACGCGCATGGCACTCGAGGGCGCGGAAAGCACGACCGGTTTCTCCGCTTCGTCCCGCCGGGGTGACTCGGGCTCGGCCTGGCGCATTTCCGCGCGCGGAACCTCTGCCGGAGATTGCGCGCGAAAACTGACAATCAGCGTACCGTCCGCAATCGCCTGCCGAAGCAGCGGCTGATTTCGCCAACCAAACATCACCAAGCCGTGAATCAGCAGCGACAGGCACATCGCCAACGCAAAGCGCCTGTCGGCGGCGGAGCCAGGCCACGCTCCGACCGATATGTCGACGGCGGTCATCAGAAGGGTTCGAACTCCCTCCACAATCCGCGCTTGCCAAGGAATCCGGTCGAGGCGGGAGGCGCAATGGGCACATCGACGGTCTCGGTCTGGTAATTCGACAGCGTGACGATCGCCTTGTAGTCACCGCTTTGCAGCTTGACCACGGTCACCCCGACGATCAGCGCGCCGGTGATGCGCCGGGAAGCGAAATCCTCCAGGGAAAGACCCGTCGCGTAGTCAAGAAAACTGATATACGAATCGCCCGCGACGGAACAGGTCGTGGCGCCTGGCACGTTGGTCGGAATCACCAGCGTGCCCTTGACCAGTTTCATGTCCAC
>SSTA01000006.1 GCA_009469685.1 Azonexaceae bacterium
CCGGGGCGACTTCCGCGGCCAGCGCCTCGCCCACGCGCGGCTGCTTGGCGAAGGCGCGGATCACGTCCAGCCCCATCACGTTGCCCGAACCTTCCCAGATGGAATTGAGCGGCATCTGCCGGTAGATGCGCGCCAGCGGGCCGTCCTCGACGTAGCCGTTGCCGCCCCACACCTCCATCGCCTCGCCGCCGAGGATGGGGCCGCGCTTGCAGATCCAGTACTTGCTTGCCGGCGTCAGCACCCGCGCCAGCAGCGCCTGCTGCTCGTCGGCGCGCTGGTCGAAGGCGCGCGCCAGGCGCATCGCCAGCGCGGTGGCGGCTTCGGCTTCCAAGGCCATGTCGGCGAGCACGTTGCGCATCATCGGCTGGTCGATCAGCCGCTTGCCGAAGGCGCTGCGGTGGCAGGCGTGGTGGATCGCCTGCGTGACCGCCTGGCGCATCAGTCCGGCGGTGCCCAGCGCGCAGTCGAGCCGGGTGTAGGTGCCCATCTCGAGGATGGTCGGCACGCCGCGGCCGACCTCGCCCACCCGCCAGGCGCGTGCGCCCCAGAACTCGACTTCGGTGCCGGCGTTGGACTTGTCGCCCAGCTTGTCCTTCAGGCGCTGGATGCGGATCTCGTTCTGCCGCCCGTCCGGCCCGAAGCGCGGCAGGAAGAAGCAGGACAGCCCGGCGTCGCTGTCGGCACGGGTCTGTGCCAGGATCAGGAAAGCGTCGCACATCGGCGCCGAGAAGAACCACTTGTGCCCGGTGATGCGGTATTCCTCGCCCCATTCGGAGGTGCCGACATGCTCGGCGCGCGTGGTGTTGGCACGCACGTCGGAGCCGCCCTGCTTTTCCGTCATGCCCATGCCCATGGTCGCGCCGCGCTTTTCCAGGCCGGGGCGGAACGCCGGGTCGTACTCGGTGGACAACACCTTCTCCACCCAGCCGGCGAGCGCCGGTTCGCGTTGCAGGGCGGGGACCACCGCATAGGTCATGGTGGTCGGGCACAGCGTGCCGTCCTCGACCTCGGCGCAGAGCATGAACAACGCGGCGCGGGCGACGTGGGCGCCGGGCTTGGGGTCGGCCCACGGCCCCGCCGAGGCGCCATGCCGCTTCAAGTAGGCCATCAACTGGTGGTAGGCGGGATGGAACTCGACTTCGTCGCGCCGCTGGCCGACCGCGTCGAACAGCTTCAGCGTCGGCGGGTACTTGTTGGCCAGCACGCCGGCTTCCAGCATCGCCGCGCTGCCCAGTTCCGCGCCGCGCTCTGCGAGCCAGCCGTCGGCCCAGCCGGCACCCTCGCGTGCCACCGCCTCGCGCACCGCCGCATTGCCGGCGTAGAGGTTGTAGTCGACCAGCGGCGGCGCCTGGTTGAAGACTTCGTGGGTGGCCGAAATCGGCGGTGGCGCTGGGTTCATGGCGGATTCCTTGCTGAGGGACTTCGCGGACCGATACCGTCTTGCGAAGCCGCAAATGCCCAATCTTATCCGTGGACGCAAACTAGTCAAGCAAGCACTTGCTTGGTAACATCGCCCGTTCGCTGCCCGTCCCTCCCTGCCGCAAGGAGATGCCATGACCACCTATACCGTCCCGCGCACCCTGTTCGAAGAGGAACACGATGCCTTCCGCGATTCCGTGCGCCGCTTCCTCGAGAACGAGGTGGCGCCCTTCCACGACCGCTGGGAAGAACAGGGCCACGTCGACCGCGAGATCTGGAACAAGGCCGGCGCCAACGGCTTCCTCTGCCCGACCATGCCCGAGGAATACGGCGGCGCCGGCGTGGACAAGCGCTTCTCGGTGGTGATCATGGAGGAAGGCGCGCGGATCAACGCCACCGGCATGGGCTGGGGCCTGCACTCCGAGATCGTCGCCCCCTACCTGCTGCACTACGGCAGCGAGCACCTGAAGCAGAAATACCTGCCCGGCATGGCCAGCGGCGAAATGGTGGGCGCCATCGCGATGACCGAACCGTCCGCCGGCTCCGACCTGCAGGGCGTGCGCACCACGGCCATCCGTGAAGGCGACCATTACGTGCTCAACGGCTCGAAGATCTTCATCACCAATGGCTACCTCTCGGACGCGGTGATCGTGGTCGCCAAGACCGCGCCGGAAAAGGGCGCCAAGGGCACCAGCCTGCTGATGGTCGACAACTCGATGGCCGGCTTTACCAAGGGCAAGCCACTGCCGAAGGCCGGCATGCAGTCGCACGAACCCTGCGCACTGTTCTTCGACAACGTCAAGGTGCCGGCGGAAAACCTGCTCGGCCAGGAGAACAACGGCTTCATCTACCTGATGCAGGAACTGCCCTGGGAGCGCCTGCAGATCGCGGTGATCGCCATGGCCAGCGCCGAGTCCGCGCTCGACTGGACCATCGCCTACACCCGCGAGCGCAAGGCCTTCGGCCAGGAAATCATGCAGTTCCAGAACACCCGCTTCACGCTCTCAGAACTGAAGACCGAGATCCAGGTTGGCCGCGTCTTCGTCGACCGCTGCATCGAATTGCTGCTGGAAGACAAGCTCGATCCGGCCACCGCCTCGATGGCC
>SSTA01000317.1 GCA_009469685.1 Azonexaceae bacterium
AGAGTCGTCACCCGATTCGGCTATCTCTACGACGAGAAGATGGCAGCGCCCCACGTCGACAACCCGCATTTCTATTGTCCGATCGAAGGCACCTATCGCTTTGCCCTCATCCGCAAGTTCAAGGAAATGTGCCCGGCCGAGGAGGACCGCAATCCCTGGCCCGATTTCGGCGAGAACCGCATCCCCATGATCATTGCCTTCGGCGTCGGTTACGGCCAGGACCTGCGCATGATCGTCGAGACCTACGCCATGCGACACCTCGTCGTCGTCGAGCACGACGTCGCCGACCTCGATTTTTCTCTCTACTTCGTCGATTACGTCAGTCTCTACCACGAGTTCAAATTCCGCGGCGGCAAGCACTTCACCATTCTGGTGTCGCCCGACACCGAGGAACTGACCAACGATCTGCTGCTCACCATCCGCGGCCACTGGCCCCCCTATTTCGCCCGCGGCACCTGCCTCCATTACAACGACTATCGCACCGGCGAGGTCAAGGACATTTCCGCACGTCTCGCCTCGGGGATCCATCAGTTGTATGCCGGCTGGGGTTTCTTCGACGACGAGGTACTGTCTCTGCTGCACTCCGCCCAGAACATCGAGCGCCATTTCCCGCTCTGCGTCCGAGAGGAACCCCGAACCTTCGACAAGTCGATCGCCTTCATCGTGGGATCGGGCCCTTCCCTCGATCATCTCTGGCCCCTCATCGAGCAGTATCGGGACAGGGTCGTCGTCATCGGCTGCGGTTCGTCGATCAGCGTCTTCATGAAGAAGGGCATCAAACCCGATTTCTACATCGAGATCGAACGCACCGACTTCACCTACGAATTCATGGCCGAACCCCGACTGCGGGAATTCGTGAAGGACATTCCCCTGCTTTTCCTCTCGGTCATTCCCCCAGGCTGCTTCAGTTTTTCCGAGAAGCCGCTGATGATCCTCAAGCTGGTCGATGGCGGAACCCAAGTCATCGACATCGAGAACAAGTACCCGCGCTTTTCCACCGGCCCAACGGTGACCAATGCCGGGACCGACTTTGCGCTGCGTATGGGCTTCAGCGAAATCTACCTGCTCGGCGTCGACGTCGGCTACCCGAAGGAAGGCCCCCACCACTCCAAGGACAGCTATTATTACGACGAAAAGCACGCCACCGAGTACGTCACTCAGGTGGTCAAGGAAACCGACGTCGCCATGAAGCAGTCCCTGAGCGTGCCGGGGAATTTCGACGATACGGTCGAGAGCACGACCATCTTCATACAAACCCGGGACAATATCGCCACCTCGATCCGGATTCACGGCGACGACAAGAAGGTCTACAACCTGAACCGGGGGGCGGCCATCAAGGGGGCCTTGCCTCTACGCCCCGAGGAAGTGGTGATCGACTGCACACCGGAAGATAGGCAACGCTCCCTGGACCGCATCGCGGCCTGCTTCACCACCGACTACCCACGCGACGTCACCCGCAATCTCGGTTTTCTGGCGGACCAGATGGAGGCTGTACACGCCGACGTGCGTAACATCTTCAGCCAACCGATCAAGAACAAGCTCGACGTCTGCGACGTCCTCGCCGACCTGAACTTCTATCTCTTCGCCAGGAAGCATCAGGGCACCGCAGCCTTTCCCATGCTGCGCGGCTCGCTCTACCACATGTGCAACATCTTCTACGACTGCATGAGCCAGATCCGCGATACCCAACGGGCCATGGAATACGCGCGCCAGGGGTTCAACATCATCCTGGAGTTCCTGCTCGCCGGCCGCGAGGTCATCGAAACCATCCCCGAGGAAGCGCTCAAGCGTCTCGCGGCCCTGAGCCCTCCTGCAGGCGAATAACAAAGCGATGCTAGGCATTTGAGCGGGTAACCCGAAACGGCAACTCTTCGTTTCGCGAGCCCGGAGGAAGCTTCGCCGTAGCGCCTGCGCCAGCGATTGCGGGAAGCCGGTTTAGGCGTGTCTTCGTTTTCTCAAACGAGTAGGCAATATGAGTCTGGAAAACTATTTATTGCACCTGCAAAAGTCGCTTTTCGTTCAGGCCGACCGCGACCCGAACAGCTTCCGCGGGCAATTGCACACCCATGTCGGCATTCTCTTTAATGCAGCCCTTGAGAATCCCAGGCTGATCAAACCCATGAAGCGTTTCGTCGCCGCATTCCTCGGCGTTGCCGATTTCGATGCGGCGATGAAATATGTCATCCAGAACAATCTGCCCCTGCATCCCGAGGAAATCGTCTCCCTTGCCGGAGCGGTGGCGGGCATTGCCATACTTGATGGCAATCCTGATCTGGCCACGGAACTTTGGTCCCTTGTTCTGACCACGACCCGCGCCGACCTCAGCCTCGGCCTTGTCCGTATCTCCGACAAGGAACAGCAGGACTACGATAGCGCAAGGTTCCATGGGATTCTGGCCAGGGAAATGGCCTTCTTCGCGGTTTCCAACTTGTTCGGGAAGCGCCCTGCCGCGCTCTTCTCGGTGCTGGACTTGTGCTGCGGAACCGGATTGCCCTCGTCCTACTTTCATCACCGCTGCGATTCGCTGGTGGGTATCGACCTCGAACTCTCCGGGCTCCGCGCATCGGGGCGGCACAAGAACTATACCGGGCTGCTCGAAGGCGACGTCCGCCGAGCGAGTGCTCTGGTGAACGAGCAGTTCGACCTGATCCTGATGAACGGCGCCGCCTATTTTTTCAAGGATCTGGACTGGCTCATGGGATTGTCTTCGGTACTTCGTCCCGGCGGGGAAATCTGCCTGAACGTTTTTCTCTGCCCGAACGACCACGATACGATGACCAATTGTGCAGGGACGGTCCGCAATTGCCACAGTCTCCCTTATCTTTCGCGGATTTCAGGAAAATACGGGATGCAAGTCACCGAAGTAGTTCCGACGACGATCTATACCTACCCCGGGTTTCACGTTCGAATAGAAAAACCGTGAACCGCAATCCAGGAAGAAAAGTGCTCCGCCGAGCCCTCCTGGGAGCTCCCGTCCAGGGCATGGGTGTGCGCTCTTGGGTCAGCGTAGCGTCACGTTAAAAAAGTTCTAAAGTTTGCCTACGCAGTGACGTAATTGGGTTCAGAAGGACTTAGGAAACGTCGGAAAGGCGTCCCGGTCCGCGTACGAACCCCTGGGGACGCCCCCAGATCCGAAGGAGATTGTCATGGCACAAATTATCAACACCAACCTTCCCTCCCTAAATGCCCAGCGCAACCTGACGACCACCCAGAGCGCTCTGTCCCAAGCGATTCAGCGTCTGTCTTCGGGTCTGCGCATCAACAGCGCCAAGGACGACGCCGCCGGCATGGCGGTTGCAACCCGCATGGACACTATCATTCGCGGTTCCATGGTCGCCCTGCGCAACGCCAACGACGGCATCTCCCTGGCGCAGACTGCCGAAGACGCGATCAGCAAGATCACCGACGCCCTTCAGCGCATGCGCGAGTTGGCAGTCCAGGCTTCCAACGCCACTCTGAGTTCCGGCGACCGCGACAATCTGGAAATCGAATTCCTGCAGATGCAGGAAGAAATCCACCGCGTCATCTCCGGCGCCCAGTTCAACGGCGTCTCCCTGCTGGACACCGGCCACGCGACCTTCCAGTCCGCCTTCCGCTTCCAGATCGGCGCCAACCAGTCGGGTGCCAACCTGCTGACCGTCGATACCTTCACGACCAATCCCGCCATCCCCCTCGGCTTCAGTACCAGCTACGTCGGTACCGGCGTCGGTGGCGGCAGTGCGATCATCTTCATCGGCGGAACCGACTTCGTCGCAGCCCAGAGCGCCATCGTCCTCATGGACTCGGCCCTCGGCCTAGTGAATGCCGCCCGCGCCAAGTGGGGTGCCGTCCAGAACCGCTTCGAC
Source organism: Azonexaceae bacterium (assembly GCA_009469685.1). Next base: position 3,846 of record SSTA01000317.1, read on the forward strand.
GCCATCGTCTCCAGCCTGCAGGTTCTGGTGGAAAACCAGTCCGCCGCCAAGAGCCGCATCACCGACGCCGACTTCGCGATGGAAACCGCACGTCTCACGCGTGCCCAGATTCTGCAGCAGGCCGGCACCGCGATGCTCGCCCAAGCGAATGCGATCCCGAACAACGTCCTGACCCTGCTGCGTTAAGCGAACGTTTCGAGTCCGGCATCATTGGCATGAGGGGGCGAGGCTCAACGGGCTTCGTCCCCTCTTCCGCCGCTTAGGAGTCTGTCATGGCCATCGATTCCATTTCCAACGTCGGAGCACCCGCTCCCTTACCTCGCGATCCGGGTCTGAATCGCCAGCCGCCCGACGCCCCCTCGATCAAGACTGCGGTGCAGCCGCAGACTCAGGAGGCGGTCACCCAGGCGCAAGAGGTCGAGAAGCATGCCCAAGGCGACGCCTCGGTCAAAAAAGGCGAATTGCAGAACGTACTCAAGAAGCTCAACGAGTTTGTTGGGGTGTCCAACACCGATATACAATTCACTCTGGACGATGAGACCGGCGTTCGTGTGGTCAAGGTCGTTGATCGTGGCACCAAGGACGTCATCCGCCAGATCCCGAGCGAGGAAATTCTGCAAATCGCCCGTGCGCTCGACAAATTGCAGGGCCTTTTGATCCGGCAGAAGGCCTAGCGCCTTAACCAGGAGGCTGACATGGCCACCATTACCGCTTCTGGAGTCGGGAGCGGGCTGGATATCAACGCGATCATCAGCCAGCTCATGGCTGCCGAGCAGCAGCCGCTGACCAACATCGACGCGAAAGCGCAGAAGATCGATGCGCGCATTTCGGCCTACGGAAAAATCAGCAGCGCCTTGTCGAGTCTGCTTTCTGCAGCGAAAGCGCTCAATACTCCGACAACGATCGGTGCCTTTACCGCCACCCTTTCCGATACCACCCTGGGTACGGCAACGGCGAGTACAAGTGCTGCCGCCGGCGCTTACACCCTGAACGTCACCAACCTCGCCAAGGCCCACACGCTTTATTCGACTTCCTATGGCGGTTCGACGACCGTCGTCGGGGACGGGTCGCTGCAGATCACCTCGGGCAGCAATACCTTCAACGTCACGATCGACAATACCAACCATACCCTGGAAGGCATTCGCGACGCGATCAACGCTTCTTCCAGCAATACCAGTGTCGCAGCGAGCATTGTGACCGACGCCAACGGCGCCCGACTGGTCCTGAGCGCCAAGAATACCGGTTCGACCAATGCCATTTCGGTCGTAGTCACCGAGTCCGGAGCACCCGGCCTCGCTCAGCTTTCGTACACTGCCGGTGCTTTCAATCTCAGCGAGGCGACGCCGGCTCAGAACGCGCAATTGACGATCAACGGAATCCCGATCAGTTCGGCAACCAATACCATCAGTTCAGCCATCACCGGAGTGACGCTCAACCTGACCAAGGATAGCGGCACAGCCACACTGACCGTCGCCCGCGACTCCGAGGGAATCAAGAAAGCGGCCGAAACCTTTGCCAGCGCCTACAGCAAGCTGGTGTCCCAGGTGAAATCGCTGACTGCCTTCGATTCATCCACCAACACCGGCAGCACCCTTTCCGGGGACGGGACGACCTCCCTCGTCATGACCCGGATACGCTCCACCCTGGGGACCGTCCCGACCACCCTGACGGGAATCTATACGACACTCAGCGAGGTCGGCATTTCGATTCAGTCGGATGGATCGATGTCCGTCAATTCGGCGAAGCTCCAAACGGCCATCGACAACAACTTCACCGACCTCAAGGACGTCCTCGGGGGCTACGGCAAGGCCGTTGCCGACGCGGTGGATGACCTCACCGACAATAACGGCGCAGTCACGACCCGGGTGGCAAGCCTCACCAGTTCCCTTCACGATCTTGCTCGCCGCCGCTTGGACGTACAGGACCGCTTAGCGCGAATCGAAGCCAATTACCGGCGCCAGTTCAGCGCTCTGGACGCCCTGGTGGCCAGCATGAACTCGACTGGCAGCTTCCTGACCCAGCAACTTGCCCGCCTCTAAGATCCCACGCCATGTTCGCACTCAGCAACAGTCCCCTCAATGCCTACAAGGCGGTCCAGACCGACGTCGCCGTAGCTGCGGCTTCCCCGCACAATCTGATCGTCCTGCTCTTCGACGGGGCGCTGGCCGCGATCGCCGCCGCAAGGACCAACTTGGCCCAGGGAAATATCGAGGCAAAGGGACTGGCAGTCTCAAAAGCCATCGACATCATCACCAATGGGCTGAAGGTCAGCCTCGATCAGGAAGCTGGGGGCGAATTGGCACAGAATCTGGCCGATCTTTACGATTATGCGGTCCGGCGTCTCGTCCAGGGCAACCTCAAGAACCAGGTTGCTGCGTTCGATGAGGTCACCGCCCTGCTCAACGAGATCCGGGGCGCCTGGGTTGAAATCGGCAACCGCGCGAACTCGGAGAGCCCTGCGTAGACACCGTGCAGCAGTCTGCAACGGAATCGCTCTACACAAGCTTGCTCGAACTCCATCGAAGAATGGCGATCGCGGCGCGGGAAGCGTCTTGGCAGGATCTGGAAGCACTGGAGCGGGAAAGCGCAGCGATTGCGCTGACCTTGCAATCGGCGCCCTCCGAAGTTCCCCTCGACCCCGAAGCCACCGTGGCGCGCAAGGCGATGATCTCCGAGATGTTGTCGCTACAAGGGGTCATTCGTGAGGAAATCTCCTCTTGGCGCAAGGATGCCGAGCCGCTGATCAGCGCTTTGGCTTCCCGGACCGCAGGCCCTTGACCGGATCCCGCCGGCCATGATTCCGGCTGACGTCGCCAGTCGCCTTAGGCTGATCCTACCCGACCAGCCGACCGCGCCTCAGGCTGCAATCCCCGCTCAGCAGTTGAAGGATGTACTGAGCGACCTGGTCCCCGGTCAGCGCGTCCTCGCAGAAATTCAGGCACTTCTGCCCAATGGCGCGTATCGGGCCGCAATCGCCCAGCGCGAAATCACGCTGGCCTTGCCCTTCTCGGCCAAACCCGGGGACACCCTGGAACTCGAAGTCGTAGAAAAGGACAATGGTATCGCGCTGGCGGTAGTGGCCAACCGTTCCACTGCCGAACAGCTCTCCGCAGGGGAGTCATCCGCCTCCACCACCCTCAGTCCAGCCGGGCGTCTGATAGGCACGCTCATGGCTGAAATCGGGCAAACCGGGGAGAAAGCCCCTCCGGCAGTCCTCAACGCGAGCAAGCCGCTTGTCGCGGCGCCTCCCGACCATGCTGCCGAACTGGCGCCCATCCTCAAAGATGCCTTGGTCAAGAGCGGCATGTTCTACGAGTCGCATCAAGCCCGCTGGGTCGCCGGCCAATTGCCCACGGCGGCCTTGCTGCAGGAACCCCAGGGCCAACATGCGCCTGCCCCGACTTCAGCATCGGCTCCGCCACCTCCTTCGGCTTCGACCAGCCCGTCGTCCATGCAAGAAAATCCTCAGGCAAGCAGCGCTCCAGAAGCTCGCGCGCAATCCGCCCCCCTTCCCCCGCAGACCAGCGTGGAAGGCGACGCCAGGCCTGCACCTGCGCTTTCAGAATCGACCCTTTCAGCGCTTGGAACCGGCCATGGGCGAGAGCCTGCGGGAGCGGGAACTCCCGTCGTGCCGGCCCCGCTGGCCCCTTTGGTCCAGCAGCAATTGGACGCCCTCGCCACCCAGGTCTTCTCCTGGCAGGGGCAGGTCTGGCCCGGTCAGACCATGGACTGGACCATCGAAGACTCCCCCGGATCGCGCACTTCGCCAAATGAGGGCGAGGCTGCCGCCTGGACGACACGCCTGCGACTGAAACTTCCGCACTTGGGACTGGTCGATGCCACGCTGCATCTTGCCGATGGTAACGAAGTCTCTCTGGCCCTCGCCGTCTCCGACCCAGCTTCCCGCTCGATCCTCGCTGGCGAGGGTGAAGTCCTGATCCAGCGTTTCGCCGATGCCGGTTTGCGCATCAGCGGATTGCGATTCGACCATGGCGCAGAGCCCGAGTGACCCCCGCCGCGAGGCGGTCGCCCTCGCCTATCGCCAGACGGACGCCGCGCCGCGCGTGGTTGCCCGGGGCCGGGGACTGGTCGCCGAAGAAATCATCTCTCGCGCCCGGGAGCACGGCGTCTACGTCCACGAGTCGCCCGAACTCGTCTCACTGCTCATGCAGGTGGACCTCGACGAGCACATTCCCCCCCAACTCTATCGCGCTGTAGCCGAATTGCTCGCCTGGCTCTATCGCCTGGACCAAGGCGGCGAGACACCACCCCCTTGACCCTTCCGCCTTTGAGTTAAACTGCAGACCCCGGCCGTTCCGCACCCTCCCTTTTTGATCCCTTTGCCTCAACCACCCGCCCCCGAATTGGAGTTGGACCGTACCGACCTCTTCGGACGCTATCTTCTTAAGAACCGGGCCGACGTTCTCTTCGTGTTGCGCGCGCTGGCAATGCACAAGGCGCTAGTCACGGTCTATATCGATGCTTCGGGACACTTCTTTTTGTCCACCGTGCTGAAGATCAACGAGGAAGAAGACCGTCTATATCTCGATCCCGCCCAATCCGAAACCATGAACGATAGAGCGCTGAAGGCGGAGCGACCCGTCGTGACCGCGCAACTGGATCGGGTCAAAGTCCAGTTCCCCTTACCCGGTCTCGAATCCGTCAAGGACGGGGGCAATACCGTCTTGGCCGCACCACTCCCGCAGACGCTGCTCCGACTCCAGCGCCGCGAGTTCTTCCGCCTGGAAATTCCGGCGACGCCCATACTGCACTGTCAGCTGACGATTGCGCGACCGGATGGATCGCCTCTGCTCGAGGAATTCCGCGTTCTTGACCTCAGCGGCGGGGGCGTCTGTCTGGCGGTTCCGGAACGACTGGCCCCCTTGTTCGTCCCCGGCACGGTGACCGGACGCTGCCGCATCGCCCTGCCCGAAGAAGGCATCATCGGTGCATCGCTCCGGGTCTGCAGCGCCGTGCCCTACGAAGCGAACCGTGGCGCACCGATGTTACGGGTGGGATGCGAGTTTTCCGGTCTTCCGGGAGCCCAGCTCAGCCTGCTACAGCGCTACATCATGCGGCGGGAGCGGCAGGAATCGCGGCACCGGGCAGGCTAAACCATGCGTGCTCCGATGGCCCAAGGACGCCCCGTTGGCAAGTCGCCCTCCCGACCACTCCGCACAGCCATACATCTCTCTCGATGACTCGCCCCCGCCTCCCTGCGTTGTCCAGTCACGCGCTCCTGCTCGCGGGAGTCGGCTTTGTCGTCGCCTTTGGCAACTTCACTTTTTTTTCCCGGGTTCTTGCAGTCTTTCCGCCGCACGGAGCCGTCGTGCTCGGGCTGATTTCCCTCGTCGCCTCGCTGGCGGCGCTCACGACGCTCTTCCTGATTCCTTTGACCCTCGGGCGAGCCGTCAAGCCGGTATTGAGCGTCGTCCTCCTGCTGACCGCCTTGACCGCTTATTTCATGGACAGCTACGGCGTGGCCATCGGCACCGACATGCTGCGCAACGTTGCCGAAACGCAGTGGGCGGAGATTGCCGATCTGCTGACCCTGAAACTGCTCGTCTATTTGGTTTTGATCGGCATTCTCCCGGTCTGGCTGATTTGGCTGGTACCGATCAAATGGCGAGGCTGGCGGTGGGAAATCGGCGTCCGCCTGGGGCTTGCGCTCGCCCTGCTCCTCGTCATCGGAGCCGGCGTCATGGGTGCCGGGGATTTCTACGCGTCGTTCATCCGCGAGCACAAGGAGCTTCGCGCCTACGCCAATCCAGCTTACCCGCTGACCGCCGCAATCAAGTACGCCGGCATGAACCTCGGCTTCTCCGGCATTCAGTCGGACGTTTCGCCGATCGGTACCGATGCCCAGATAGGCTCGTCCGATCACCACCGCGAACTCATTTTCCTGGTCGTCGGAGAGACCGCCCGCGCCGACCGGTTCTCGCTCAACGGCTACGCACGCGACACAACACCGCGTCTACGAGCTGAAAAAGCCCTGAGCCTCACCAATTTCTGGGCTTGCGGTTCGTCAACGGCAGTATCGGTTCCCTGCATGTTCTCGTCCCTGGGCATGCAAAAGTTCGATCCCCGGCGCGCCCTCCAGCAGGAGAACCTGCTTGACGTCACCCAGCGGGCCGGTGTCAATGTGCTCTGGCTGGACAACAATTCTAGTTCCAAGGGGGTGGCCGCGCGCGTCCCCTCGATCGACTACCGTACTCCCAAAAACAACCCACGCTGCGACACCGAGTGCCGCGACGTCGGCATGCTGGACTCGCTCCAGCAATACATCCGCGAACATCCCAAGGGGGACATCCTGATTGTCCTGCATCAGATGGGCAATCACGGACCGGCCTACTACAAGCGTTATCCGCCCGAGTTCGAAAAATTTCTCCCGGCCTGTCACAACAACGACCTCACCCAGTGCTCGGTCGAGGAGATCGGCAATGCCTACGACAACGCCATCCTCTACACGGATTATTTCCTCGGTCAAGCCATCGAATTGCTGAAGGCCAACGATGCCGATTTTGAGACGACCCTGATCTATCTCAGCGACCACGGCGAGTCCCTCGGCGAAAACGGCATCTTCCTCCACGGTCTGCCGCGAGTCCTGGCTCCCGACAACCAGTTCCACGTTCCGGCAGTACTCTGGTTCGGTCCCGGCAACCCCGATGTGGACGTTGAGGCGCTCGCCGCGAAGCGCAACCTGCGCTTCACCCACGACAACCTCTTCCATACCGTACTGGGATTGCTGGAAGTCGAGACTTCGGTCTATCGAAAGGAACTGGACATCCTCGACGGTGCCCGCAGGCCAGAATGACTGGCCTGGAGTCTGCTGACAGGCCTCAAACCTGCATGTTCATGACTTCCTGGTAGGCCGTCACCAATTTGTTGCGCACCTGGACCATCTCCTGGAACGAGATGCTGGCGGTCTGCAGAGCGATCATGACCTCGTGGAGATTCTGCGAGGTATCGCCGGCGGCAAGTTTTTCCGCCATCCCGTGGGCTTCGACCTGGGTGGCATTGACCTTGTCGATGGATTGTTTGAGCACCTGGGCAAAGTCCGGTCCGCCCGCAGGAGAAGCCGCCGCATCAGCGGTCTTGCCTGCGGCCTGGGCTGCGGTCGTCCGCAGCACGCTCAGCATGTCCTCGATTCCCTTGGTGTCCATGATACTTGCTCCCGACCGTCGCCGGCCTTTCGATACCTTCTGATCCTAGCAAACCTCGGGCCAGATTACCCGGAAAAATAACCTTCGTCGCGATATTGTTGCAGCTTGTAGCGCAGGGTGCGCTCGGAGATCCCCAGACGCTCGACGGCAAGCTTGCGGGAACCGCCGACCTCGGCAAGGGTACGAAGAATGTGGTCGCGCTCCAGATCCTTCATGTTGTCGGGCTTGACCGGGGATTCGCCCACTTCTGCTGCAGCCGGCCGCAAAGCCTCGGCGAGGCCCAGATGCTCGGGCTCGATGGTGGCTCCCGGGGCAAGAATCAATGCCCGCTGGACGACGTTTTCCAGCTCGCGCACGTTGCCCGGCCAGGGGTGGGCACGCAATGCGGCTTCCGCCGGGGCCGAAAGCCTCAGCCCGCGACGCCCGAAGCGCTCGCCATGGACGGCAACAAACCGCCGGGCCAGCGGCACGATGTCTTCGGGCCTTTGCCGCAAGGCAGGAATCGCAACCGGGAAGACATTCAAACGGTAGTAGAGATCTTCCCGGAATGCACCTTTGGCCACTGCTTCCCGCAAATCCCGGTTGGAGGTGGCGATGACCCGGATGTCCAGAGCCACAGGCTGCTTGCCTCCCACGCGCTCGACTTCCCTTTCCTGGAGGACGCGCAGCAGCTTCGCCTGGAGCGGCAGCGACATTTCGGTGACTTCGTCTAGAAGCAAGGTGCCTTTCTGGGCTTGCTCGAATTTACCGGCCTGGGCCTGCTGAGCGCCGGTAAAAGCCCCCTTCTCGTAGCCGAAAAGCGTGGCTTCGAGCAGGCTTTCAGGAATCGCCGCACAGTTGATGGCCACGAAGGGACCGTCGCGGCGTGCCGAATGGCGATGGATGTGGCGAGCGACGATTTCCTTGCCGACGCCGGACTCGCCGTTCAGGAGCACGGTGGCGTCGGTCTGGGCGACCCGGGCGGCCAGCGCGAAAAATTCACGGCTTGCGGCGTCTTCGGCGACGGCGCCCAAGGCGGAATCGCTCTCGGGGAGGCGGTAGCGATCGACAACCGCCAGCAGGGCCGCCGGTTCGAAGGGCTTGAGCAGAAAATCGCAGGCACCAGAACGCATGGCATCGACGGCCTTCTCGACCTCGGCATAGGCGGTCATCAGGACGACCGGCAAGTGCGGAAGGCGCCTGCGAATCGCCTTCAATAGCGCGATTCCGTCCATGGGCACCATGCGCACGTCGCTGACGACGATGGAAAACGCCTGCGCCTCCAGAGCCCGCAATGCCGCCTCGCCGCCGTCGGCAGCCACAAAGCTGCGGCCCGCGAGTTCGAGGGTATCGCAGAGGGCCTCGCGCAGGCTGGGATCGTCCTCGACGACCAGGATGGGCAGGGTGGAATTGCTCATGAATTGGAAGGCTCGGTCATAGCGATGGGAAGGTGGACGATGAACTCGGCACCGGCACCGGGCTGGGAGCGCAATTCGATGCGGCCCCCGTGAGCGCGGGCGACACCCACGGCGATGGGCAAGCCAAGGCCGGTGCCGAGACCCCGCGTGGTAAAGAAGGGCTCGAAGATGCGCTGCTGGATTTCGAGCCCGATCCCCGGCCCGTCGTCGATCACCGCGATGGCAACTCCGTCGCCCGACCGGCAGGCGGAGAGGCAAATCTTGCCGCCCCCGGCAAGCGCCTGGAGGGCATTCTCGAGGAGGCTCACCAGGGCGCCGAAAAGGGCCTTGCGCCCCCCCACCAGCACGGCTCCGGCACTTTCGTCACGCACCTCGAAAGCGATGCCCTGCTCTCGAACGAGGGGCTCGACCGTCGCTGCGGCATCGGCCAGCAGTTCGCCCACCGGGATGACGTCGCGGCCTATGCTCTCGCCGCGGGCGAAGAGCAAGACATCCTGGATCAGACGCTCGAGTCGACGCAACTGGCCGGCCGCCTTGTCGGCGAACTTGGCGCGGGCCTCGTCGGCCAGGCCAGGCTGCCCCAGATTGCCTGTATAAAGCAGGGCCGCTGCCAGGGGAGTGCGCAATTGATGGGCGAGAGACGCCGCCATTTCACCCATGGCTGCCAGGCGCTGATGGCGCTCCAATTCCGCCTTCATCCCGTGGGCTGCCGTGACGTCATGGACCAGGAGGATCTTCCCACCCCCCGCTGCCAATGCGCTCTCGGCCAAACTGACCCGGCGCTCGCCCACCAGCCACTCTCCGATGGCAAGGGTCGGTTCCAGGTGCGCCCGGGCCACATCGCCCCAGTGACTGCCGACGACGCCGTCTCCGAAGAGGGCACGCGCTGCCGGATTGGCCTCGGTGACCCGGGCACCGCCGTCGAGGACCACGACTCCAGCGGGCAGCGCATCGAGGAGCAGGGAAAGGCGCTCGGAGAGGGCCTCTTTTTCGACGAATTGTCGACGCAATTCCCCGTTCGCCACAGCCAGTTCCTCGGTGAGCGACGCGACCCGGGCCTGAAGGGCACCGTAAGCACTGGTCAGCTCCGCCGAGACCTGGTTGAAGAGGTCGAAGGCCCGTTGCAGTTCGGCAGTCTTGCTGTCAGTATCGACAATCGTGGGGGCGGCGGGGGGCATTGAAAAAGTATGGCGGCAATCCGGCCCGGCTAATATAGAATATTTCTAGCAAAATTGGGCTTCCTGATTGATTCTGCTTCTGTTTTACACACTCTGATTCCAGGCTAGATGGCAGCAACGACCGAAACCACTGCGGGGGCGGCGCCGACCGTCGGCGCCGTCGACCGCCTGCGCGAGGCGTTCGGTCGCCTGGAGAGCCGCCAAAAGATGATATTGGCGGCAGCGATCGCTGCCATCGTCGCCGTCCTGGTCGGCACGGCGCTTTGGGCGCGCCACGGGGACTACAAGGTTCTTTTCTCCAATCTTTCGGAGAAGGACGGCGGCGCCATAGTCGCCGTCCTCGAGCAGCAGAACATTCCCCATCGCATGTCGGACAGCGGGGCCATCCTGGTGCCTTCCGACAAGGTGCACGAAGTCCGCCTCAAACTCGCTTCCCAGGGCTTGCCGCGTGGCGGCATGGTCGGCTTCGAACTGATGGAGAACCAGAAGTTCGGCATCAGCCAATTTGCCGAACAGGTCAATTATCAGCGCGGCCTGGAGGGTGAACTGGCCCGCACCATCATGTCCATCGGCGCGGTCCAGGCGGCCCGGGTCCACCTCGCGATCCCCAAACCTTCGGTCTTCGTCCGCGAGGAGCAAAAACCCACCGCGTCGGTCCTGGTCAGCCTCTACCCCGGTCGGGTGCTCGATGCGGCCCAAGTGGTCGGAATCACCAACCTGGTCGCCGCCAGCGTACCGCAACTGCCCATTTCGAACGTTACCGTCCTCGACCAGAATGGCAGCCTGCTTTCGCAATTGAAGAGCAAGCTGACCGAAGCCGGCCTCGATCCGGCCCAACTGAAATACGTGCGCGAAGTCGAAGCCAGCGTCATCGCCCGCATCGACGCCATCCTGAAGCCCGTTCTCGGGGGAGAGAACTACAAAGTCCAGGTGGCGGCCGACATCGACTTTAGCCAGAGCGAGCAGACCGCCGAAAGCTATCGCCCCAACAACACGCCCGACACGACCGCCATCCGCAGCCAGCAGAGCACCGAGTCCGCAGCGGTCAATCAAAATCCGGGCGGCGTTCCCGGAGCGCTGACCAATCAGCCGCCAGTCCCCGCCACCGCCCCGCTCACCTCGCCCCCGACCGGCGGGGTCCCGGGTCAGGCGGCGAAGCCGGGCGAGCTGTCGGGCAAGGTTCAGGTCGCCGGGATCAGCGCGCCCATGGCTGCCGCCGGCCAACCCATCAGCACGACCAAGAACAACACCATCAATTACGAGATCGACAAGACCGTCCGCTATACGAAGCAGAACATGGGCGCCATCCGCCGCCTGTCTGCCGCGGTGGTGGTCAACCACCGCCAGGAAACCGGCAAGGACGGGAAGTCGGCGGTCAAGCCGCTGCCGGAGGGGGAGATGAAGCAGATCAACGACCTGGTGCGGGAAGCCATGGGCTTCTCCAAAGAGCGCGGCGACACGCTCTCGGTCGCCAACGCGCCCTTCACCGCGAGCGACAAGAGCGACGCCGGCATCCCCATCTGGAAGGATCCCGAGAACGTCTCCCTGGCCAGGGATCTGGTCAAATATCTGTTGGTTGCCGGCATCCTGGCCTTCATCTATTTCAAGATCGTTCAGCCGCTCCTGAAGACCATGTTCCCACCGCCTGCGGAAGCCACCGCCGCTGGAGAAGGCGGCCTGTCCGGAAACATTCTCGGCGAGGGTGGCCCGCTGATCGCCGGACTGGAAGGCGAAGACAAGGTGACCATCGACCATTACGCCGCCAAGGTGCAGAAAGCCCGCGATATCGCCCAGACCGACCCGAAGGCGGTAGCCAACATCATCAAAGACTGGATGGCCGCCAATGGCTAGTCCCGAAGAAGGCGTCGAAAAAAG
>SSTA01000318.1 GCA_009469685.1 Azonexaceae bacterium
GCCGAGAGCGACACCAGGAGGCCGCCGGCGAGGAGGGTGACGATGACCAAGACTACGGCCAGTTCGATGAGGCTAAAGCCGCGCCCATAGGCAATGCGGGGGCCGGGAGAGTTCATCGGTAGAGCACCAGATCGTTGAACAGAAAGGCGTTTCCGCCAGCGCTAAAGATATCATCGTATGGGGTCGCGTTCTGGCCCTCCAGATAATTGGCTGCGTTGGCTTTTCCACTTGTTCTGTCCTGTCCGGGGAGTGCCTTGCGGGCGACGATGACCACTGCGCGGAGGGAAGTCTTGGTATCCACCGTTAGGCAAGTGCCACAAGAGGGACTGGACGTTCCGGGCTTGTAACCATCGGCGATGGCGTAGAAAACCTGCTCGCGCCAGTGGTGAGTGAACCAGCTATTGGTGACGGAACAGCCGGAAACGGCTCCCCAGGACTGGAGCATGGCTGGATTGGTGCCTACCACAGGATCGCAGAGGATATCGCCGGCACCCTCGCCACCGGTCGCGCACATCCGGTCGGGAAACCTGCCGAAACGGACCCCGGCCGTGTCGTCGTAACTGCCGGCAGCTGAGGTCGAGAGGCTCGCTGCCCAGGGGAAATGCCCCGCGTTGTTTTCGGGAGCGACGTTGTAAGCCGCATAATTGCTCAGACAGTTGAGGACTTCGGAGGCGACGCGCTTTTCGATGATCGGCATGATGTCCTCGTAGGTGATCGCCAGGATGCGGTCGTTGGCGATCACACGACCGGCTGCGTCGCGGACGGGGCCGGCGATGAAGCCGTTGGTCGAGCTTCCGTCAGCGAAGTCGGCGTTATCCTCTCCGTTGGCGCCGTCCAGGTACTGAGTCGGATCGTTCTGATTGGTGCCGCTGCGCTCCTGGACCGTAGCGCTGCCTTGACGCTGTAGCGGCTCGCCGGGGGCAATGACGATTGCGACGACGTTGGAGAGTACTTTTCCTGTCGCGTCGACTACCCGGATTGTCCCGGTGGTGTCGCTGTTGAGCGGTTCGGAACGGAAGTTTTCCTTGAAATTGCTCGACACGGCATACCAGAGACGTTCGCCGCTCCCATCGCGCAGATCGGCGATTCCCAGGTCCTTCCAGGGCAATCTTCCCAAGCGGGCGGCCTGACCGGTGGTTCCGGAAGCGTTACCGCAAGAGGTTTCCTTCTTGCCATCGTTGTCGAGGTCGGGGCACGGCAGATCGCCGAGGCGAGCACTTCCGCTCAGGTTCACAGAAACCGCGTAGGCGATGAGCGCCTCCTTGGCTTCGCGCAAAGCCGTTTCGGTGGCCAGATCGTAGGCGGCTCGTCCCCGCGCCGAATTCCACGAGTACAAGAAGGCAGCGGTGGTGGCGATCAGGAGTACAAGGGTGGCCAGCAGCAAGGCCACCCCCTTCTGTACCCCTTGCGGCGCGCTGATCATCTCGTTTCAGCGACCCGGCGTCGAGGGGCGGATGATGATCCGGCCGCCATTCAGCCCATCGGTGCGCTCCTGCCCGTCAGCCGACAGCGTCTCTCCCGGCCGCAGGGGGAGGTCGGGCAAGGTTCCCGATTCGCCGTCGTTGAGGGGAACGCCGTTGATCCAGGTGGTGTGCCGGCCGCTACTGCGCACGACTCTGCCATTGAGGGTCATGGGTGCGCCGCTCTCGGCGCCGGGCCGGCCGCCTTTGATACGCTGCCGGTCGAGTTCGGCCCGTTGCTGGGGAGTGAAAAAGAGCCGCCCGAGGGCATGGGCCTCGGGAAGAGACGCGGTTGCGGCGATTGCTGCGAGGAAGAGGGGGCGAAGCAAGCGGATCATCGACGTTCCTCGCTGGCCGGCCGGGCGATTTGCGCCGTAATCCATTCCAGGTCGCAGACGGCCTCGGCGAGACTCGCGCTGCCCTGCGACGACCGCGAAAGCGTACAGCTGCGCACGACGATCAACGCCGAAGCACCTGCCCGGAGGGCGTCGAGGTAACGCAGCAGGTCTTCTTCGTGAAGAAGTCTTAGCCGCAATTTCATCGGGCTCGCAAAATAGCGCACTCCCGTGGAGCCTGGGCCGTCGAGC
>SSTA01000319.1 GCA_009469685.1 Azonexaceae bacterium
CCGGCGCTAGAGCCCTTCTTCCAGAGACTTTCGCAGACGCTTGGCGAAAACGGACATTTCCTTGGCCGCCTGAACGTCGCCTTTGGCGGTGGCGACCTCGATTCCCATTTCGTAGGCGGACACGGCGGCAGCCGGATCTCCGGCGGTGGCGAGGGCCTTGCCCAGGAGCTTCCAGGCTGCAGAGTATTGCGGGTCGCGGGCGACGGCTTCCCGCAGCCGGGTGGCCGCTTTGGCCGGCTCGCCGGCCTTGAGATACTCGTTGCCGAGGGAATAGCGCAGCAGCGGCCCATCCCGGGGGCCGTCGAGCAATTTTTCCAGGGTGGCTATGGCCGGCGTGCTCATTTAACATCTCCTCTTCTTGCCTTTCCCGAGACCCTACCATGAGCAAAGCGATCATTTCCACGCCCCACGCACCCGCCGCCATCGGCACTTATTCCCAGGCGGTAAGGGTCGGCGATACCGTCTACCTGTCTGGCCAGATCGGCCTCGATCCCGCCAGCGGACAATTGGTCGATGGGATCGATGCCCAGATCCTCCGGGTCTTCGAAAATCTCAAGGCGGTGGCCGAGGCCGCCGGGGGATCCCTGGCCGACGTCGTCAAGCTGAATGTCTTTCTCACCGACCTCTCCCATTTTGCCAAGGTGAACGAAACCATGGCGCGTTACTTCTCCCAGCCCTTCCCGGCACGGGCCGCGGTAGGCGTCAAGGAACTGCCCCGAGGGGCGCTGGTGGAAGCCGATGCTGTGATGTTTGTCGGCAGCTGACGGCAGGGGCGGCCGCCTTGAAGGCGCGTTCTGGCGCGGTCCCCAGGGCGCGCCCCGATTCAATGCCTGCCACCGGTGACGCCACGGCACTGAAGCGGCCTGATTCCAGCGTCGACCCGGCGGAAGCCATTGCCGCATCGCCCGCCTTGCAGAAGAAGCTTGCGCGGCTCGGACTTCACACCCGGGACGATCTGCTCGTCCATCTCCCCTTGCGCTACGAGGACGAGACCCGCATTACCCCGGTGGCGGAAGCGCTTGACGGAGTGCCGGTCCAGATCGAAGTCACGGTACGCTCCCTGGAGACACAATTCCGCCCTCGGCGCCAGTGGGTGGCCCGGGCAGCGGATGGGAGCGGCGAAGTCTGGCTGCGCTTCTTCAGCCTCTATCCCAGCCAGCGGGCGATCCTCGTCGAAGGGGCCCGAATTCGCGCTTTCGGCGAGGTGCGGGGCGGCTTCTTCGGTGCTGAAATGATCCATCCCCGGTTTCGTGCCGTGAGCGACGAAGAAGCGCTGCCTGCCGGGCTGACGCCCGTCTATCCTTCGACTGCAGGTCTTGCTCCCGCCGCCTTGCGCCGGCTCATCGGCCAGGCCCTGGAGGAGGATGATCTCGCCGACACGCTCAGCGCCGATCTCCGGGCACGCCTGCGGCTGGCGGAATTCGCCCGCAGTCTGCGCTTCCTCCATGCGCCTCCGCCCGGGACGGCTCTGGAATCTCTGCTGGCCCGCAATCATCCGGCTTGGCGACGGATCAAGTTCGACGAGATTCTCGCCCAGCAACTCTCGCTGCGCCTCGCCTACCGCAGCCGCCGCCAGCTCGGAGCGCCAGCCCTGGTGGCTGCGGGCGAACTGGCCGGAAAGCTTCGAGCCGGATTGCCCTTCGCCCTGACCGGTGCCCAGAATCGCGCCGCCGCCGAGATCGCTGCCGACCTGGCCCAGCCCTATCCCATGCAGCGTCTGCTCCAGGGGGACGTGGGCAGCGGCAAGACCATCGTCGCCGCCCTGGCGGCCTGCCAGGCTGTCGAGGCCGGCTGGCAGGCCGCCTTCATGGCACCGACGGAAATTCTTGCCGAACAGCACCATCGGAAACTCGCCGCCTGGCTGGAACCGCTGGGCGTTTCCATCGCCTGGCTGTCGGGCAGCCTCAAAGGGGCTGCCAAACGAGCCCAGCAGGCCCGGACGGCGGCGGATGCCCAGATCGTCGTCGGTACCCATGCCCTGATCCAGGATGCCGTGGATTTCGCCCGCCTCGGATTGGCCATCGTGGATGAGCAACACCGTTTCGGCGTCGCCCAGCGCCTCGCCCTGCGCCGCAAGGGAGCGAATCCGCACCAATTGATGATGTCAGCCACGCCGATTCCGCGTACGTTGGCCATGAGCTATTACGCCGACCTGGATGTCACCCTGCTCGACGAGCTGCCGCCGGGGCGCACCCCGGTCAAGACCCGTCTGGTGGCCGACGGACGACGTGCCGACGTGGTCGCATACGTCGCCCGTCATGTGGCCGATGGGCATCAGGCCTATTGGGTCTGTCCCCTCATCGAGGAGTCCGAATCCCTGCAACTGCAGACCGCCATCGACACCCACCAGCGGCTCGTCGCGGAACTCCCGGGACTGCGGGTGGGCCTGGTCCATGGCCGCCTGAAAGGCGACGAGAAGCAGGCGGCGATGGCCGCCTTTGCCGGCGGAGAAATCGATGTGCTGGTGGCGACGACGGTCATCGAGGTGGGGGTCGATGTGGCCAACGCCAGCCTCATGGTCATCGAGCACGCCGAACGTTTCGGCCTCTCCCAGCTCCACCAGTTGCGGGGCCGGGTCGGGCGGGGTGCCCACGAATCGTCCTGCGTGCTGCTTTACGCCCAGCCCCTTTCCCAGAACGGCCGGCAACGGCTACGGGTCATCTTTGAACACGCCGACGGTTTCGAAATCGCCCGCCAGGACCTTCATCTGCGGGGGCCCGGTGAATTCGTCGGCAGCCGTCAGAGCGGGGTTCCCCTGCTGCGCTACGCTGATCTGGAGGCCGACGCCGATCTCGTGGAGGCCGCTCGGGCTGTGGCCGAAACGCTGCTCGATACCGCGCCGGACGCCGCCCGTCGCCACCTGCGCCGCTGGCTCGGGTCGCGGCAGGACTTGCTCAAGGTGTGACGCCCTTGCGGGATCGGCGGCTTCCCGGTAGCTTCCCGACCTTTGTCGGAGAACGATTCATGTCCCTGCGCTCCATCCTCGTCCTGGCCGCCTGCACTGTCGCTGCCGTCGCCCATGCCGTCCCCGAAACCACGCCCTCGGGCCTGATCTACGAGTCCCTCAAGGAAGGCGGTGGCACCCAGGCAAATCCCGCCGCAACGGTTCAGGTCCATTACCGCGGGACCTTGGCCAACGGCACCGAGTTCGACAGTTCCTACAAACGCGGTCAAGCGGCGACTTTCCCTCTCAGTCGGGTCATTCCCTGCTGGACCGAAGGGGTCTCCAAGATGCGGGAGGGCGGCA
>SSTA01000320.1 GCA_009469685.1 Azonexaceae bacterium
GAGTTCGTCCGCGTCCTCGCCGATCTTGCGCGACAATTCCAGTTCGACGCCATGAAGGAAATCCTTCGCAAGCACCGTGCTGCCGCCCATGACTCCCGTTGACCGGCCTCTTTCCGACATCGTCCTCATCGTGGACGACGTTCCGGAGAATCTTTCCCTGCTCCACGACGCCCTCGACGATGCCGGCTACACCGTCCTCGTCGCCACCCACGGGGAGGCGGCGCTGCAAAGGGCGCGCCAGAGCCTGCCGAACATCGTTCTGCTCGACGCAATGATGCCCGGCATGGACGGCTTCGAAGTCGCGCGGCGGCTCAAGGCCGACTTCGCCACCCAGCACATTCCCATCGTCTTCATGACCGGACTCACGGAGACCGAGCACGTCGTCGCCGCCTTTGCCGCCGGCGGGTCGGACTACGTCACCAAGCCCATCCGGCCCGCCGAAGTGCTGGCCCGCATCGCCGCCCACATGGCCAGCGCGCGCCAGATGCGCCAGGCCCGCACGGCCCTCGACGCCTTCGGCCAGGCCACCGTCGCCGTGCGTGCCGCCGACCGGCGCATCGTCTGGCAGACGCCCCTCGCCCGCGAGCTTCTGCATGCCTACTTCGCCACCCCGGAGACCGTCGCCCCGCCGGAACTGTTGAGCTGGATATCCGCCGCCCTGAACGCCCGGGCGGAGGTGCGCGAACCGGCACAGCTGTTGGCAGCCGACGGCAATCGCCGCTTGCTGGCCTCGTTCCACGATCAGACGGGCGAAGAGGAATGGCTGGTCGTCCTGCGGGAAGAGAGCGACGCCTCGGCGGTGGAAGCCCTGATCGCCGCCTTCCGCCTCACCCAGCGCGAGGCCGAAGTGCTGTACTGGGTGGTCCAAGGCAAGACCAGCAAGGACATCGGCGACATCCTGGGTAGCAGCCCCCGCACGGTCAACAAACACCTGGAGCACGTCTTCGAGAAGCTCGGCGTCGAGACCCGCACCGCGGCAGCCAACCTGGCACTGGGGAAGATTCGAGGCGGCGGCTAGCGGTCCCGAATCCCGCCGGGGAAAAATATTTTTTGTGCGGTGCACAATTTTTCCAAATTTCCTCTATACTGGTCTCCGTACACCCAACCCCATCTCTCGATCCCTCACTATTGGAAACCATCATGTCCGTCACTCCTGAACAGTTCGTCGCCGCCAACAAGGCTACCGTTGATTCCCTTCTGGCCGTCGCCAACACCGCTCTCTCTACCGCCGAGCGCATTGCCTCCCTCAACCTGAGCACCGCCCGCGCCACGATCGAAGACGCCGCCGCCGGCGCCAAGTCGGTCCTGACCGCCAAGGATCCCCAGGCCGCCGTCGCCGCCCAAGCCGCTCTGGCCCAGCCCGCCGTCGAGAAGGCCGTCGCCTACTCGCGTTCGGTCTACGAAATCACCTCCGAGACCCAGCAGCAACTCGCGAAGATGGTTGAAGCCCAGTTCGGCGACTTCCAGAAGTCCGTCGCCAGCCTGGTGGAAATGGCTGCCAAGTCCGCTCCCGCCGGCTCCGAAGGTGCCGTGGCTGCCATCCAGAACGCCATCGCCACCGCCAATGCCGCCTTCGGCAACATGAACGCCATGGCCAAGCAATTCGCCGACGCCGCCCAGTCCAGCGTTACCGCTGCGACCAAGAAGGGTCGTTAATTCAGGCGGCAACGCCGGAATCTGAAGGCCCCGCATCAAGGCGGGGCCTTTTTTTGCCCACTTTTTTCTCGATCACCATGGCTGATCCCCAAGACCCTCCCGAACCCACGGACCTGGATCTCGCCGCCGAGCAGGCCCTCAGCGCCGCCCTAGGCGGACTGACCCCCAGGGAAGCCTTGCTCGCCGCATCCCGCGCCGAAGAGGCCGACGTGGAAGGACGCGAAGCCGCCCGAACCCGCAACCGGGAAAACGCCCTACGCCTGCTGGCCCTCCTGGAGAAGGCTTCCGGCTGATTGGCCGAGCCCGGGCCCGCCGGCCCCGGCTCGCTCCCGCGCCGCGCGCCCCCCGCTGCGGCCGCCCGCTTTCCCCGGCCCGGATTTTCTCCGCGAGGCTACGCAATCTAACGTATTTCCCCGCCATCGCCCGCTCCTTACATTGGCGTTGCACTGCAACACGCAGTTCGCCATTCCGTCCAACAAGGAGCTTCCATGAGCACTCGCCGCCATTTCATCCAGGCCACCGTCCTGGCCACCGCCCTCTCCTCCTTCGGCCTCGCCGCCCAGGCCGCCGACACCATCAAGGTCGGCATCCTGCACTCCCTGTCCGGCACCATGGCCATTTCCGAGACCGCCCTGAAGGAAACCGCCCTGATGACCATCGAGGAAATCAACAAGGCCGGTGGCGTGATGGGCAAGAAACTCGAACCGGTGGTCGTCGACCCCGCTTCCAACTGGCCGCTGTTCGCCGAAAAGGCCCGCCAACTGCTGACCAAGGACAAGGTCGCCGTCACCTTCGGCTGCTGGACCTCGGTCTCCCGCAAGTCGGTCCTGCCGGTCTATAAGGAATTGAACGGCCTGCTCTTCTACCCTGTCCAGTACGAAGGCGAAGAGCTCGAAAAGAACGTCTTCTACACCGGCGCCGCCCCCAACCAGCAGGCCATTCCGGCCGTCGAATACCTGATGTCCAAGGACGGCGGCGAAGCCAAGCGCTGGGTCCTGCTCGGCACCGACTATGTCTATCCCCGCACCACCAACAAGATCCTGCGCGCCTTCCTGAAATCCAAGGGCGTCGCCGAGGCCGACATCATGGAGGAATACACCCCCTTCGGCCACAGCGACTATCAGACCATCATCGCCAAGATCAAGAAGTTCGCTTCCGAAGGCAAGAAGACTGCGGTCGTCTCCACCATCAATGGCGACTCCAACGTGCCCTTCTACAAGGAGCTGGGCAATGCCGGCCTGAAGGCCACCGACGTGCCGGTGGTCGCCTTCTCCGTCGGCGAGGAAGAACTGCGCGGCGTCGATACCAAGCCTCTGGTCGGCCACCTGGCCGCCTGGAACTACTTCCAGTCGCTGAAGAACGCCGAGAACACCAAGTTCATCAAGATGTACAAGGACTGGGCCGTCAAGCAGAAGCTGCCCAACGCCAAGACCGTGGTGACCAACGACCCGATGGAAGCCACCTACATCGGCATCCACATGTGGAAGCAGGCGGTCGAGAAGGCCAAGAGCACCGATGTGGACAAGGTCATCGCCGCCATGGCCGGTCAGAGCTTCAAGGCCCCCAGCGGCTTCGACGTGAAGATGGACGAAAAGAACCACCACCTGCACAAGCCGGTGTTCATCGGCGAAGTGAAGGCCGACGGCCAGTTCAACGTGGTCTGGAAGACCCCCGGCCCGGTCA
>SSTA01000321.1 GCA_009469685.1 Azonexaceae bacterium
AGGGCGCGGTGGGCGCGCACCGCGCCGTGGCAGGCCATGGTGGCGAGCAGTTCGTTGCGCCGCGCCTCGATCACCCGGCTGGCCGGATGTTCGGCGAGTTCGCGCAGCAGGGCGCGCACCAACTCCGGCAGGTTGCCGCCGGCGAGCAGCGCCGGCACGCGGCGCACCGCGAGTTCGCGCGGGCCGGCCGGGGCCGCCTCGAAGCCCAGGCGCGCCAGGTCGTCGGCATGCTCGGCGGCAATCGCGACGTCGCGCTCGGTGGCGGCAAGCAGCAGCGGCACAAGCAACTGCTGCGTCGGCGGCGGGCCGGCGTCGAGCGCGGTCTTGAGCCTTTCGTAGAGGATGCGCTCGTGCGCGGCGTGCATGTCGACCAGCACCAGCCCGGCGGCGTTTTGGGCCAGCACGTAGACGTCGTGCAACTGCGCCAGCGCGTAGCCGAGCAGCGGACCGGCGCTGGCGGCGGAATCCGTGGTACGGGTGGTGGGCGTGGCACCGAAAGTCAGCCCTGGCGGGACGGCGTCAGTGGGGCCGGCCGGTCGCGCGCCGGCGGCGAAATCGAAATACGCGCGCACCGCCGGCTCATTGACCGCCAGGCGCGCTTGTTCGCCGTAGCCGTGGGGATAGGCCGCCGCCCGCGGCGCAAATTCGGCCGCGGTGTTGACGGCGGTCGCCGCCGCGAGGGGTTGCGCCAGCACCCGTTGCAGGGCGTGAAAGACGAACTGGTGGATGCCGCGCGCATCGCGGAAGCGGACCTCGGTCTTCGCCGGATGCACGTTGACGTCGACGCCCGCCGGGTCGAGTTCGAGGAACAGCACGTAGGCCGGGTGACGCGCGCCGTGCAGGATGTCGGCCCAGGCTTCGCGCGCGGCATGCGCCAGCAGCTTGTCGCGCACGAAGCGGCCATTGACGAAGAAATACTGCTCGTCGCGCCCGGCGCGCGAATAGGCCGGCAGCGCGGCCAGCCCGGTGAGGCGCAGCGGCCCGGCCGCCGCGTCGACGCCGCGCGCCTGGGGGAAGAACTCAGCGCCGAGCAGATCGCGCGCGCGGTGCTCGAAGTCAGCCTTGGCGAGACGCCGCCGCTGCGCCCCGTTGTGTGCCAGCGAGAAGGCGACGTCGGGGCGCGCGAGCGCCATGCGGCGCAGCACTTCGTCGCAGTGCGCGTATTCGGTGGCCTCGGTCTTGAGGAACTTGCGCCGCGCTGGCGTGCTCCAGTACAGGTCGGCGACTTCGACCACCGTGCCGGCGGCGAGTGCCGCCGGTTCGCTCGCGCCTTCGCCGCCACGCAGGCGGAAGGCATGCGCGCTGCCGCCGGCGCGGCTGGTGAGCGTGATCCGCGCCACGGCCGCGATCGAGGCCAGCGCCTCGCCGCGAAAGCCGTAGCTGCCGACCCGCTCCAGGTCTTCGAGGCTGGCGATCTTGCTGGTGGCATGGCGCGCCAGCGCCAGTGGCAGTTCCTCGCCGGCGATGCCGCCGCCATCGTCGGCCACGCGCAGCAGGCGCACGCCGCCTTCCTCGAGCTGGACGTCGATGCGCGTGGCGCCGGCGTCGAGGCTGTTTTCGACCAGTTCCTTGAGCACCGAGGCCGGCCGCTCGACCACCTCGCCGGCGGCGATCTGGCTGATCAGGAGGTCGGGCAGGGGCCGGATCGCGGACATGGCGGCGGGCGGGGCGGGTGTGGAAGGAGGCGCGCGGGGAGCGGCGATTATAGCTTCCGGTAAAATCCGCCCTCCCTCGAATTCCGGCCCTTTCCGTGGAACTCCTGCCCCAGTTCATCGACATCGTCCTGCATCTGGACAAGCATCTGGCCATCCTGCTCGAGCAGTATGGCGTCTGGATTTACGCGATCCTCTTCGCCATCGTCTTCTGCGAGACCGGACTGGTGGTGACGCCCTTCCTGCCCGGCGATTCGATGCTCTTCGTGGCCGGCGCGCTGGCGGCCACCAGCGAGGCCACCGGCGGCAATTTCAACATCGGAATCCTGATGGCGACGCTGTTCACGGCAGCCGTGCTCGGCGACAACACCAACTACTGGATCGGCCGCTGGGCCGGCGCCAAGATCCTGCGCTGGGGCGAGGGCTCGCGCTTCTTCAACCGCAAGGCCTTCGACGCCACCCACGGCTTCTACGAAAAGTACGGCGGCGTGACCATGCTGGTGGCGCGCTTCATGCCCTTCGTGCGCACCTTCGCGCCCTTCGTCGCTGGCGTCGGCACCATGCACTATCCGCGCTACGTCGCCTTCGACACCGTCGGCGCGGTGCTTTGGGTCGGCCTGCTCTGCGGCGCGGGCTACCTGTTCGGCAACCTGCCGTGGATCAAGGGCAATCTATCGCTGGTGATCCTCGGCACCATCGCGCTGTCGCTGCTGCCGCTGGTGGTCGCCGGCATCCGCGCCCGGCTGGCGGGGGCGAAGGCCTGAGTTGCGTCCCGCAGCCATGATGGCGGCGTTCGCCGTGTCCCTGGCCGGATGCGCGCAGACCGGCAACGTCGGCCGCGCGGTGTCGGAATTCGATCCCAAGCAGATCGCCAAGTCCGACATCGACCGCGTCGCCGACGCGCACCGGCGCGAGGCCTTCACTCACGTCCGCGCGCTGGCGGAGAAGCTCTACCGGCGCAATCCCCGCGAGTGGGCCAGGGGCGGCCACGCCAGCCTGGCGGCGGCGCTGGACAAGCTGCTCGATCCGCGCAGCGGCTGGCGCATGGCGGAAACCGCCGGCCGCGCGCCGACCGACGCCATCCTGCTGGCATTGA
>SSTA01000322.1 GCA_009469685.1 Azonexaceae bacterium
GCAGAGCGGCAGCGTTACGCTGAACGTGG
Source organism: Azonexaceae bacterium (assembly GCA_009469685.1). The sequence continues at coordinate 30 of SSTA01000322.1, forward strand.
TTCCGGCACCCGGCTGGGAGCAGAGGGAGATCGGCGTATTCAGGGCGTGGGCGAGACGGTCGACGATCGAGAGGCCGAGCCCGAGGCCCTTGCTTTGCTCCCGGGCAGTATTTCCCACTTGGTAGAACTCGGCAAAGATTGCTGCCTGATGCTCAGGAGCGATGCCGATACCGCTGTCGCGCACTTCGATGCGAAGCTGATCGCCTCTTCGCCGGGCGGCGACCAAGACCCGGCCACCTTCCGGGGTGTAGCGGATGGCGTTGGAGATGAGGTTCGCGAGGAGACGTTCGACCAGGGTGATGTCCGAGAAGACATGACGGTCCGTCGGGCGGAATCGGAGGGTGAGTTTCTTGGCCTGTGCGGGTCGCCGGTAGGAATCCGCAAGACGCTGAAAAACGGATTGGACGGCGAAAGGGGCGCTTTCCGTCCGTATTCCCGCAACATCGAGTCGCGACACGTCCAGCAGAGAATCAAGCAATTCGCCGAGAACGCTGGTACTGGCGGCGATTTGTTCCGAAACCCTTTCCAGTCCGCCGGTGTTCCCGCTCTTGACCTGACGCTGCAGATCGGCGGCAAAGAGCGAAAGCGCGTGCAACGGTTGCCGCAAGTCGTGGCTCGCTGCGGCGAGGAAACGGCTCTTGGCCGTGCTGGCTCGTTCGGCTTCTTCCTTCTTGAAGGCAAGTTCCGCGGTCGCTTCCCGGATGCGCTCCTCCAACTCGCGCCGGTTTTCGTCCAGGGCGGCGGTCAGTTGCGACTGCTCGGCGACCTGACGGCGGACCAACCAGCCTCCGGACAGCAGAACCGCCGTTGCCAGGCCGGCGAATATCCCGAGCTCCAGTGCGCGGCGGCTCCAGGGGGCTAGTACCGTCGTTTCGGGAAGCGATGCGATGACCTGCAGTTCCGGGTAATTGGGCAGTGCGACAGCGGCAATCTGGTAACCGGTCACGTTGGTCAAGCCGAGCTCCGGCCAATTCCCGCGGAGAGCCCCGCCAGCCAGAGTCGCAACAGCATCCGATCCGAGGAACGAGGCTTGCTGCGTAGGGTCCACAGGCCGGCAGGAGGCCAATATCTGGTGTCGGCTATTGACCAGAATCGCCTCGAAATCGTCGACTGACCGATTGGCCCAGCAGAAATCGGTGAAGTAGCCGGGTTCGAGCTGCGCTAGAGCGATTCCCGCGAATTGGCCCAAGGGGTCGACCAGTCGGCGGGCGATTCCGAAACTGTAGCGATCCGAATTGCGGCCGACGAAAGGCCCATAGGTGACGACGGGGGCGCCATCAGCCAGGGCCTGAAAAAAGGGCTGGTCCTTCTCGTTGATCTGGGGAACAGGAAAAACACTCGAGGCGTGCCGGAGTTCGCCCTGCTGATCGAGGATCCACAGGGCTCCCAGTTGGGGAAGAGACTTTGAGTGATGACGGGAAATGAATTCCCAGCCACGACCGGCATCCCAGGAATGCCAGTCGCGCTGGCTCCCTGTCAGTTCAGCCGCCATGTCGCGGAGAACGATATCGACTGCGTCAAGAGCACGGGAAGTGTGATCGGCGACCAGATTGGCGGTCTGTTGCAGACGCAGCCCGGCGGAATCCAGCTCTCTCTCCCGGGAAAGCACCAGATTGACGACAAAGGCCGCCAGCACGATCAGAGAGCCGAAAAGCGCTACCAGGAGTGCGAGGGTTTCAGGTCGCCGGGACTTCATGGGGCATTGGCCCGAATCGGGTAGCAGTAGAGGCGACGGGTCGATCCGGGGAGGTCGATCACCTGATCGGGTGTGCGGTCGGGTACTGGAAAGCTGTTGCTGACGAACAGGGTGCCGGGACGCATTTCCGCCCTGACTTTTTCCCACAGAGCGGCCATGGGTGCGGGCGAGAGGAAGGCATAGACGACTTCGGCGTCGGCCAGGGGAGCTTGCCAGAGGTCGCCCCAGCGCCAGTCGACGGATTGGGAGCCGAGGCAGCGGAGGCGGCCGACAAGCCAAGTCAAGGGGGCGTTTTCGCATCCTCGGAAGCGCCATTCCGGAAGGAGCCTGGAAAGCGGCACTAGGGTGCTGCCGATGCCCGCGCCAAGGTCGACGAACACTCCGGATGGGCGCTTGGCCAAGAGTTCGGCCAAGGTATCGATCGCGCCATGTCCGCTCAGGTACAGGGGAACCTGTTCGGTGACGGCCCCGCGGTAAATGAGCAGGAGTGCCGCAAAGCCCGCCAGGAACCAGCCCGGATCGATGGCGAGACCATAGACTGCCCAGCCCAAGGGCATGAAGCTTCCATGGATGACTCGCCACCACCAGGGTTGGCTGGCCAGGGTGGAAAGGCAAAAAGCCATGACCCCGATGGCGAGACTGACTTCCAGCCAGGGCATGGTTTGGGCGCCCAGGCCGTAATAAGGCCAAGCGAGGGAGAGGACGAGGATGACGGCGGCTCCCTGGAGGGCGAGCTGGCGCAGTGGTGGCGACATCAGGGGCAGGGGAATCGAAAAGCTTTAATTTTAAGCCTGCGATCCCTGGTCGGGCCGACCGGCCTGGAGATTTCTCACTCCCCGAGCATGGCGCGGGCCTCGTGGCGCTGATCCGCTGCTGGTGCCAGGGTTGCCTCCTTGACCGGACCGAATCCGCGGACGCCTACCGGCCAAGAGAGGAGGGCCAAACGAGCGGCGGGGTCTGCGCCGGGAGTAGCCGCGACGAGATCGAGATCGGCTTCGTAATCGGCAATGAGTTGTCGTTCGCGACGCCGCTCTTCGCCGTAGGAAAAGGGGTCGAAGGAGGTTCCGCGCAAACTTCTGAGATCGGCGAGCCAGCCCAGCACCTTGAGGAACCATGGTCCCAGCCTGAGCTTGCGGGGTCGGCCATCGGGGCCGAGGCGGGTCAAACCCGGAGGCGCCAGATGAAAATAAAGGCGGTAGCTCCCCTCGAAGCTGGCCCTGAGTTTGTCGAGGAAGTCGGTCCGTGCGTACAGGCGCGCGACCTCATACTCATCCTTGATCGCCAGGAGGCGGGCGTACTGGCGGGCGGCGATGACAGTCAGGTTGTCGTCCCCGAGA
>SSTA01000323.1 GCA_009469685.1 Azonexaceae bacterium
GATCAAACGCCTGCGCGAGCAAGGTTTGTCCGTGGCGGATGCCATCGAACAACTGGTGACTCAACGTGCAAGCTGATCCTGAGAGTCGTGCCGTGTCATCGATCAAGCCCTACGTCCTGACCGGTATCGCCACCTTGCTGGTGGGGGCCATGCTTCTGGTCGTCTGGGCGTACCGCCATCCGCCGGAGATTCCCCGTTTTGGGCGTGTCGATATCGCCCGTTTGGTCGCCCATCAGCAGCAATCCATGGTGCAGCGGATCAAGCCGGGACTGGACGCACAGGAGCAAGCAAAGCTCTTCGAGGAGGCCAAGGCCTTCGGCGCCAAGCTCGATGCAGCCCTCGAACAGGTCAGCCGGGGATGTGCCTGTGCTTTGGTAAATACGGCTGCACTGCTCAAGACCTCCGATTCCAGAATTCCGGACCTGACCGAGCAGGTTGCGCAGGCGACTGGTCTTGTACTGCCGGCGTCGACGACCAAGTGATCCATGCCGATGAGACGCTTGCTGGCGCTACTTGCCGTCCTTCTTTGCTCAAGCGCACAGGCGCGAGAGGCGTTGGACTATCCGTCCTACTGGCAGTGCGATGAAGCCCGGTTTCACTGGTATTGCGATCTGGCGGAAGAGGAAGCCGCCGAAGCTAGTCCAAAGAAGACTCCGGACCGCGCGGAGAGCGAAGGCGAACGAGCCGTCGATGCACTCAAGAAGCTGCGCGAGGAGGTCGAGCAGAAACGGGCGATCGCCATCCTCAAGCCGACTCCGGAAAACCTGAAGACCTACATCGTTGCTCAGGAAGCCCTGATGGACCGGGCCTCGGTGTTTTCGGATGTATGGCGGCGAGTGGTCTGGGCCAATCCAGAAATCAACTATCAGCTGCGTAATCCGTCGAACAACGCGGCCATCCAGGTGCGCGACAGTCAGCGCAACCGGCGCGAGACAGACACGCTGGCGGCGCTGGCGAAGGAATGGGGGCTGTTCTTCATCTTCCGCTCGGATTGTCCGTACTGTCATCGTCTGGCGCCCACGCTCAAGCTGCTGTCCGAGCAATACGGCATCACCGTGTTTCCCGTTTCGCTCGATGGCGGCGGTCTTCCAGACTATCCCAAACCAGCAAAAGATAACGGGATGGCCAGTGCGCTGGGGGTATCGGTTGTGCCGCTGGTCGTGCTCGGTAATGTCAAGGATCGGCGTCTGCTGCCTATTGGCTCCGGCGTCCTCTCGGCGCAGGAGATTGTCGAGCGCATCTACATCCTGACCCAGACCAAACCAGGCGAACTTTACTGATGGAGATTGGCATGGCACTTTCATCACGGCGCTGTGCGCAGCTTGTTGCCTTCGTGCTGGCGCTGACCTGCATTCCTGCGCATGCCACCGTTAACCAATCGATGCAGGACTGGTTCAACGAGATCGGCGCCTACGGCAACGTCACCGGCCCCAATGCCTACCGCGGCCAGACCATGAACATGTACACCGGCGGCAGCCTGTACATGCGAACCCCTGTCCGCAACTATCAACTGGCCAGCATCTCGCCGCCGTCCTTCAGCGCCGGATGCGGCGGCATCGATCTCTTCGCCGGGTCATTTTCCTTCATCAACAAGGAACAGTTCGTCTCGCTGCTGCGGAACATCGGCAACAACGCCATCGGCGCCGCCTTCAACATGGCCCTGTGCTCAATGTCGCCCGACCTTTGCGATCTGCTGAAGTACCTGCAGGACCAGGCCACCAAGATGAACAACCTGAACATCAATTCCTGCCAGGCGGCAGAGGGCATCGTCAGCGCGGTGGGCAGCATGGTCACGGATCGCGTCCAGGAAAAGGAGGGCAAGACGGCTGGGGCCAGTCTGAACATGTTCGGTGACGTCTTCGAGTCCTGGGATGAATGGAAGAAGAGTCGCACCACGGCGAAGAACATTCGCAATGCCGCAAAAGCCACCTCGCAGGGCGCGCGGGAAATCTTCGATCCCGGCAACGTGGTCTGGCGCTCACTCAACCGCATTTCCGGCATCACCGACGAAACACGGGAATTGTTGATGAGTCTGACCGGCACCATCATCGTCACGCCACCTGGTGAAAACGCCGATGAAAAAGCCAA
>SSTA01000324.1 GCA_009469685.1 Azonexaceae bacterium
CGGGCGGCGACGGCATTGCCGGCTTCGTCCAGGATCAGGAGAACCAGGGCTTCGCCTTGCTGGCCGCGGGCAATCGCCTCTTCCGGATAGAAGAGCCCCGCATCGTCGAGTTGCTTGATCTGGCGCTTGACCGCCTCCTGCCAGTTGCGGGCGGGCGCCGGGGGTCGGAGGGGCTCTGCGTGCGGCTTCGGCGGCGCTGCAGCGGGTTGCGGGCGCGGCGGGTCCGGCAGGATGAGGGGCGGCGGTGCGGGGAGCGGTGCGGGCGGCGGCGGGGGAGGCGGCCGCAATTCTGCCAGCAGCGGCCGGGGAGCCGGAACGGCCGGCCGGGGCCAGAAGTCGGCCGCGAAGGGCAGCGCGTGAAAGAGAATGGACAGGGCCAGGGCCGCCAGCAGCCGGCGGGAAACGGGAGTCATGAGAGAATGGCGGCTGGCGGTGACGGCGAGTAAGGGCATGAAGCGCAAAGTGGCGGCAATGATAATCGGTCTGGCCTTGAGCGGGCTGCTCGCCCAGCCGGGGCGGGCCGGAGGGGCGTTGCCCGATCCGGCGGCCTTCGCGAATCAGATGGAACTCGGCAATGTCAGCAAGGCCGAGGACTGGCTCGCGGCCGGCCTGCCGCCGGATTTCGAGGGCAGCCGGATCGGCAGCGGATTGCAGATCGGCGCCTGGGAAGGAAACCTCGAACTGATGCGGGTGTTCATCGCCCATGGTGCCGACATCGATTACCGCAACCACATCGGCGAGACGGCGCTGTTGCTGGCCGCCTGGCGGGGAAAGATGGAGGCGGTCCAGTGGCTGCTCGAACGGGGTGCCCACATCAACGCCGGCGAAAAGCAGTGGTCGGCCCTCCACTACGCGGTCTTCGCCGGCCATGGGGACATCGCCCGCCTGCTCATGGAGCGCGGCGCCGACATCAACGCCCGCAGCACCAATGGCTCCAGCGTCCTGATGATGGCGGTGTACGAGGGGCGGGAGGACATGGCCCGGCTGCTGATCGAGAAAGGGGCCGACCGCTCGGTCAAGAACGACTGGGGGGATGGCGCCCTGGAATGGGCCATGCGCAGCAACAACCTCAAGATCGCCCGCCTGGTGACCAGCCCCGACGAATTCAACGTCGCCGTCGCCCAGCCCAAGGCCACCTGGGGCGAACCGCGGCGTTCGCTGCGCTCGTCTCCGGAGCTGGAGGAATTGCTGCGCATGCGGGAAACCCTCAGCCAGCGGAAGTTTTCCACCCAGACCATAGACAACCGCATTGCCGCCGAACGGGCGCGCATCGTCCGGGCCGAACTCAGTCGGGAAACCCCGCCGCCGCGGGCGGCGACCCTGGAAATTTCAGCCAGCCGCAAGGATCCCAAGCAGCAGTCGGCCAATATCGTCTATGACGACGCCGGCAAACCCCAGGGCTACAAGGTGCCGCCGGCCACCTTCACCGGCCAGCCGAAAATGCCGCCGCGGAGCCCCGCCAAGACCTACTGAGGCGCTTCACCCGCGTTTGCGGGCGGCTTCGTAGAGCGGCATCACCTCGGGCAGATGGCGTTGGATTTCCTCGATGCGGTTCTTGCCCGCCGGGTGAGTCGACAGCCATTGGGGCGGCGCGCCCTTGGCCGAGGCCCCCATCTTCTGCCACAGGCTGACGCCGGCCCGCGGGTCGTAGCCGGCTCGGGCCGAGAGGTCCAGGCCGACCACGTCGGCTTCCGATTCGTCGTCGCGGGAGAACTTGAGGTTCAGTAGATTGCCGCCCAGCTGGAAGGCGCCGGTATATTTGCCGCCGCCGATCAGTTCGCCCAGGATCGCTGTGCCGATATTGGTCAGCTGGGCCTTGGCCACCCGCTCGCGGGCGTGTTCGCGCAAGGCATGGGCGACTTCGTGGCCCATCACGATGGCGATCTCGTCGTCGGTCAGATGCAGGGTATCGATCAGGCCGGTGTAGAAGGCGATTTTCCCGCCCGGCATGCAGAAGGCGTTGAGATCCTTGGAACCGATCAGATTGACTTCCCATTGCCAGCGATCGGCTCGCGAGTTGTATCGCTCGGTAAAGGGCAGGATGCGCTTGGCGATGGCCCGCAGGCGCTGGACCTGGGGATGGTTGTCGGGCGCCAGGGCGCCCTGGGCGGCAGCCTGCTGCTTCAACTGGGCGTACTGCTGGCCGGCGGCCTTTTCCAGTTGATCGGCGGGAACCAGCTTGCGGATCGTCGACGCCTTGCCGACGTCGACCCCGTCTTTCGGCCCTTCGGCGAAGGCTGACGAGGAAAAGGCGGCGAGGGCGAGAACGAGGGCGGGAATACGTTTCATGGCGGACAGGTCAGGGGCGCAAAGGTGGCCATCATAACGGGGACTTCGGGGGACGTCAGCCCGCGCGTCAGTGTCCGCCCTGCTCCAGGGCGACTACGGCCTTGACCAGGTCGGCCAGGGTGCGCACGCCCATTTTCTCCATGACCCGGGCCCGGTGGGCTTCCACCGTCTTCATGCTGATGTCGAGTTCGTCGGCGATCTGCTTGTTCAGGCGGCCGGCCACCACCAGGCGCAGGACTTCCGCCTCCCGCGGCGTCAATTGTTCGAGGCGGTGATTGAGGGCGGTATCCCGGCTGCGGCGGGAGGCGAGTTCGGCATCCAGCTCCAGGGCCCGCCGGATTCGCCCCAGGAGATCGGCGTCGTTGAACGGTTTTTCGACGAAGTCGCAGGCGCCTCGGTGCAGGGCGGCCACGGCCATGGGAACGTCGCCATGACCGGTGATGAAGACGATGGGCAGCGTGGACCCGAGCGCGTCCAGGCGTTCCTGGAGTTCCAGCCCGCTCATGTCCGGCATGCGCACGTCGAGGACCAGACAGCCGCGCATGCCGTCGTGGCGAGCGGCAAGGAAGGCCGGGGCCGACGGGTAGGTGGCGACGGCGTAGCCTTCGCCTTCGAGAAGCCAGGTCATGGAGTCGCGCATGGCCTCGTCGTCATCGACGACGTGAATCACCGGAGCGGTCTTATTCATGGGGCTCCTCCGCGGGCAGGGTGAAGCGGAAGACGGTGCCGCCCCCGGGATGGGGTTCGGGCCACAGTCGTCCCTGGTGGAATTCGATCATCGAGCGGCAGATGGCGAGACCGATGCCCATGCCGTCCGGCTTGGTAGTGTAGAACGGTGCGAAGATCCGTTCCAGGTCGTCATCCGCCAGGCCGTGACCGCGGTCGGCGACCGCCACCTCGACGCTGCGTCCGTCGGCAAGGCGTGCGGTCACCGCGAGGCGTCGGGCACCGGCCGGCGTGGCGGCCATGGCCTCGATGCCATTCTTCATCAGGTTGAGGAGCACCTGCTCGATCATGATCCGGTCCACGACCACCCGGGGCAGGCCGTCCTCCAGTTCGACGGCCAGTTCGACCCCGATCTTGCGGGCCTCGATATCGGCGAGGGCGCGGGTCTCATCGATCAGGTCGGCGAGGGCAACGGGTTCCCGGCGCGGTTCTTCCTTCTTCACCATGTCGCGCATGCGGCGGATGATCTTGCCGGCCCGTTCGGCCTGATCGGCGGCTTTGTGCATGGCGGCGAGGATGTCCTCGATGCGGGGGTTCCCTTCGGAGAGCCGCTTGATGCAGCCGGCGCAGTAATTGGCGATGGCGGAGAGGGGCTGATTGAGTTCGTGGGCCAGGGACGAGGCCATTTCGCCCATGGTGATGAGCCGCGAGGTCTGCTCGAGGCGCTTCTGCTGCTCCAGGGTCACCTCGTCCAGGTGCTTGCGCTCGGTGATGTCGGCGGCGATCTGGACGCGTACCGTGCGGCCGTCGACCCAGCGGATCGCCTGCTCATGGACGTGATACCAGCGGCCCGAAAGGTTGTGGCGCAGCTCGCCATCGTAGAGTTCGCGCGGGAGCGTTTTCGCATCCAGGGCTGCCGGGTCGACCGCCAGATCGTCCGGTGCCGGGCGACAGGCCGCCGTCACCGTCGCCGAAGAACGGCCCACCGAATCGTGACCGAAAATGTTGCCGAAGGCCCGGTTGGCGAACAGGATTTCGTCGCTCCTCGCGTCGGTGACGTGGACCGCCGCGTCGAGACCGTCGATCACCGTTTCGAAGCGCTCGTGGGCCTGTTCGAGTTCGACCCGGGTCCGTTTGGGCTCGGTGATGTCGTTCATCGAGGCCATCCAGCCGATCTGCTTGCCCTGGGTGTCGATGAGGGGAGAGAAGTAGAGCCGGACATCGAAGCGCTCGCCGGACTTGTTCATGATCCGCATTTCGAAGCCATTGGGCGGGGCGCGGCCGGCCAGGGCGGTATCGATATTGCGCTGGAGTTGTTCGGCTTCTTCCGGCGGCCAGTAGGGATAGGGCGGGGCGACGCCCACCAGTTCCGCCTCCGAGAATCCGGTCATGCGGCAGAAGGCGGCATTGACGAAAGTGATCCTCCCTTCGAGATCGACGGCCCGCAGCCCGGTCAGCAGCGACTGGGACATGGCTTGGCGGAAGGCGTAGGCGGCCCGCAGTTGCTCTTCGGTGGACGCCCGGTGTTCGGCGTGGCGCCGCAACTGGAACAGGGTGGCGGCGGCCAACAGGGTGAGGACGCCGATCAGGACGGCGGGAACATACGGCAGCCACGCTCCGCCGGAGCGGTAGGCGGCCACGTTGAGTCCGAAGCGGGTATCCGCAAGCTCGAGATTGATCGCGCCAGCCAGGCGTCGGTCGGTGGGTTTGACCGAACTGTTGGCGAACACCTCCCGTTGGGTGTCGTCCACCAGGGAAAGGTGGTAACGGGCGCCAAACCAGGCGGGCAGCGATGCGCGCATCAGACCGTCGATGGCGATGGGCGCGACGAAGGCCCCCAGATCGCTGCTGCCCCGTTGAACGGGCTGGATGAGATCGGTAGACTGGGGGGCGCCGGATTCGACATAGTGGGTGCCGAAGCGCTGGCGCCGCAGGCGCAGGGCTTCCTCCAGGGAAGCGCGCCTCACCCCGGTGAGTTCGTCTCCGACGAAGGTGACGGTGGCCTCGCTGGGAGCGACCCACTCGACCTTGCCTTCCGTGCTCACCCAGGCGATCGCGGCGATTTCCGGATTGTCGCGCACGTAGCGGGCGGCCCGGACCTGGAAGGATTCGTAGTCGAGGCGGTCGAATTCCCGGTCCCGCGCGAGTTCCGTCAGAAAATCCTGATGCGCCCTGACGCGGCTCTCGATGGTACGTTCCGCCCAATGCATATCCCCCTCGAGGGCTCCCAGTGCCGTATCCCGCTCACGCCACTGCAAGAGCCCGGTGATCACCAGCATGGCCACGGCGAAGACGCCCACGGCCAGATAGGGCGCGGTCCACAGCCAGGGGCGCCGTGGGGAGCGGGGAGGGGGCGGGGTCAGCATGGATTCATTCTTGGCTCGCAAGGCTCGGTCGGCCATCCGGTAAAACCCTAACCCCGACCTTTCCGGCCGATGCCGGCGTCAAAGCAGCCAAGCCGCCAACGCCGGAACCGCCAGGGCGGTGAACACGCCGTTCAGACCCATGGCCAGGGCGGCGAAAGCGCCGGTTTCCTCGTCGATCTGGAAGGCACGCGCCGTGCCGATGCCATGGGATGCCACGCCCAGGGCAAAGCCGCGGACCGCCGGGTCGCGGACGCGAAGCCGGTCGAAGAGGGGGATGGCAAGCACGGCACCGAAGATCCCGGTGGCGATCACCAGCACCGCGGTGAGCGAGGGGATGCCGCCGATCTGTTCTGCCACGCCCATGGCAATGGGCGTGGTGGCCGATTTCGGCGCCAGGGACAGCACGGTCGGCCCGCTGGCCCCGAGCCAACGTCCGACCGCCACCGCCGACAGGGCCGCCGTCAGGCCGCCGGCCAGCAATCCGGCGGCGATGGGCAGAGCCAGGGCGCGTACCCGCCGGATCTGGGCGTGGAGCGGGACGGCCAGGGCGACGGTGGCGGGTCCGAGCAGAAAATGGACGAACTGGGCGCCTTCGAAATAGGTGGCGTAGGGAGTTCCGGTCAGCAGCAGGAGCGCGACGAGGACGGCGACCGCAAGGAGCACCGGGTTGGCGAGGGGATGCATGCCGGAGCGCCGATAGAGCCACAAGCCACCCTGATAGGCCAGCAGCGTCACGGTCAGGCCGAGGAGGGGCGAGGCCGCCAGGTAGACCCAAAGGTCGCTGATGCGGGGGGTCATGTCGGTTCTCCCGGCGTGGGCCGGCAGGCCATCATCACGCCGGCGGTGACCGCCAGGGCGGCAGCCGTGCTGAGCATCAGGGCGACGAGGAGCGGCAGCCACTCGTCGGCGACCCGGTGCAGATGGACGACGATTCCCGTTCCCGCCGGCACGAAGAGGAGCGAGAGATGCTGAAGCAGGGTCTGGCTGGTGGTCTGCAGGTTCGCCGAGGCACCGCCGCGCAGGGTCAGGGCGAGGAAGAGCAGGAGCATGCCGAGGACCGGGCCCGGCAGGGGAAGTCCCAGACCACGGGCGATCGCCTCGCCCACGAGTTGGAAGCATAGGATTTGGGTCAAGGCACCCAGCATGGCGATTCTCCGGAAGACGATGGGGGTGAGTGTATTGATTACCAAATTGCAGATAAAGCTCTAAGCAGTCATTTGATTGTGTATTAAATGTATTTGATTGCCCCAGGGCTGGCCCGCAATGCCCTACGGCACCCGGTGCCTATTTCCATGGCATTTTCTATCCGTATCGACTAGATTGAAGCCTTGGCTTGCCCGCAGGAAGCGCGGGACCTCGGCCATCTTCAGGAGAACGGCATGAAAGCGGTGTTGCAGCGAGGGGCAGGCGGCCCCCGGGTGGTTGAATTGAAACAGCGTCTCACTGCGGTTCTGGGCGCTATCGCCGGCGAGTATGCGGGGCTCGCCGCGGGCGACCAGCTCGATGCCGACACCGAGGCGGCGGTGCGCCGCTGGCAGTCGGGGGTGGGGCTGATTGCCGATGGGGTGGTGGGGCCGCGCTGTCAGGAACTCCTGGGCATGGAGGTCTTTCCGGACCTGGAACTGCATCCTGGGGCCGACGCCGTTCGCGGCCTTTTCCCGGCCACGAAACCGGCCAATATCGCCCGCTTCCTGCCCTACGTCCTCACGGCCCTGCGGGCTGCGGGGCTCCTCGACCGCAGCCTGGTCATCGCCGCGCTGGCGACGATCCGCGCCGAGAGCGAGGGCTTCCTTCCCATCGCCGAATTTCAATCCCCCTTCAATACGGCTCCCGGCGGAACGCCCTTCGGCCTCTATGACGGAAGGAGATCCCTGGGCAATACCCGATCGGGAGACGGTGCGCGCTACAAGGGTCGGGGCTTCGTCCAACTCACCGGCCGCGCCAATTACCGCCAATTCGGCGGCGAACTGGGCATCGACCTGGAAGCGGCGCCGGACCTGGCCAAGTCCCCTGAAATCGCCGCCGCGCTGCTGGCAGTCTTCCTCGCCAGTCGGGCGGAATCGCTGCGCGAAGCGATCGCCGTGGGTGATCTGCGTCGGGCGCGCAAGATCGTCAATGGCGGCAGTCATGGCCTCGACCGTTTCCGGGATGTCTTCGCCCGCGCTGCCGAACCCTGGCCTGGGATGCCCGCCGCGCCCGCCGGAAGGGCATCGGCGAAGAAGCCGACGGCGAGCGGCCGTTCCGGGCGCAAGCTCACCGCGTCGCCCGACCCGGGCGACCTGCGCGATCGTGCCTATACGCCGCCGCCCGCGACGCTCCCCGACGAATATCCCGCGGCCGGCGCCATCGAGCGCTTCCTGGGCGCCTATACCCGCGCGGGATTGATCCTCGACCAGGGCCAGGAGGGAGCCTGCACCGGCTTCGGACTCGCCTGCGTGGTCAACTACCTGCGCTGGCGCAAGGCGGACACCCCGGAGTCCCTGGATTCGGTCAGCCCGCGCATGCTCTACGACTTCGCCCGCCGCTACGACGAATACGCCGGCGAGGATTACGAAGGATCGAGTTGCCGCGGCGCTCTGAAGGGCTGGCACAAGCACGGCGTCTGCCTCGAGAAGGACTGGCCCTACCGCCAGGGGACGAGCGGCACCCCGGCCTTCGGCTGGGCGGAACGGGCCACCCGCAATACCCTGGGCGTGTATTACCGCATCGACAAGAAGTCGATTACCGACTTGCAGGCGGCGATCCTGGAGGTCGGTGCCGTCTATGTCTCGGCTTTCACCCACGACGGCTGGGATCTTCCCGTGGCCGATCCGGCGCCTCCGGCCGGTCACGGCGATGTGCCGGGCATTGCCTTCGACGGTCAGCCTTCCCAGGAGGGCGGTCACGCCTTCGCCCTGGTGGGCTTCAACGAGCGCGGGTTCATCGTCCAGAATTCCTGGGGCAAGGACTGGGGGCGCGGCGGTTTCGCCGTCCTCACCTACGGCGATTGGCTGGCCAATGCCATGGATGCCTGGGTGGCGGCCCTGGGGGTCCCGGGGGTCGTGGCCGGCCGGCTGACCGGTCTGGGGGCCGCGAACGGCGCGGCGGCGGGCGCCGACCGCAGTCGCTGGTGGAATGAGGATCAGGCCTATCGCCACAGCGTCGTGCTCGGCAACGACGGCCGCATGGAGCGCTACCTCACCGAAGACGAACCGAGCCGCAAGCTCTTCCACCAGGCCTGCGTTCTTCCCGACGCCTGGTTCAGGCAAGACCCGGCGGCCAAGAAGCGCCTGGTCATCTATGCCCACGGCGGGCTCAACAGCGAAGCCGACGGCATCGCCCGCGCCCGGGCCATGGGGCGCTACTTCACCGGCAACGGCTGCTACCCGCTCTTCCTGGTGTGGAAGACCGGCATTCTCGAATCCATCGCCGACATGCTGCGCGACAGGTTTGCGCCCAAACCCGGCCTCGCCGGCTGGTCCCTCACCGACCTCAGCGATCCTCTGATCGAAAAGACTCTGGGCCGCCCGGCGGTGCGCCCGATCTGGAGCGAAATGAAGGAAAACGCCCAGCGCTCGGCCCTTTCCGGGCGTGGCGGCGACCTACTGGTGGAAGCCTTGCAGAAGCTCGCCGGGACTTGGGGAGACGATCTGGAAATCCATCTGGTGGGGCACTCCGCCGGCTCGATCATCCTCGGCGCTTTCCTGAAACTCGTCGTCCAGCGCGGCCTGGTGGCGCGCATCGCCTCCACCCATCTCTTTGCGCCGGCGTGCAGCGTCGAGTTCGCCAATCAGCACTACGCCGCCCTGCCGGACATCATGGCCAAGCTCCATGTACGGGTGCTTTCCGATCGGGTCGAGCTCGACGACAACGTGGCCGGCATCTACCGGAAGTCTCTGCTGTATTTTGTCTCCAACGCCCTGGAAACCGATTTGCGCACCCCCATCCTGGGCCTGGACAACGTCACACGCCCCGACTTCGGCGGATGGGACGGCGCCTCCAGCACGGTTGCGGCCCTCGCCGCATGGCGCGAAGCGGCCGCCAAGGCGGGCCTGGTCAAGCCCAAACGCTGGAAGGTGATCGATTCCGACAAGGTCCTTGCGGCGCGCAACCCGGATACCCCCATCGACGCCGCCCACGGCAGCTTCGACAACGACGTCGACATCATTGGCGACCTGCTGGAGCGGATTGCCGGTGGGCCGCTGACCTTGCCGGTGGATGACTTGCGGGGATTCTGAGCGGCCCCCGCGAGCGCA
>SSTA01000325.1 GCA_009469685.1 Azonexaceae bacterium
CAGAGTTCGGGGATCGAGCAGGTCAGTCTGGCGGTCAGCCAGATGGACGAAGTGACGCAGCAGAATGCGGCGCTGGTGGAAGAGGCGGCGGCGGCGGCCGAGAGTCTGGAGGAACAGGCGCACGCCCTGAGCTCCGCAGTCTCGGTGTTCCGCACCGGGAACGAAAGTACTACCCGCGGCCGCACTCCGGTGGTGGAAAGGACGGCGCGCGAAAGGCAGCGTCCCGCCCTCGCCCATCGGGAGCCCGTGCGGGTGGGTCGCGCAGCGCCCAAATTGCCCGCGGCCGCGGCTGCCGATGACGAGTGGGAAGAGTTCTGACCATGGCACTCGACGATGGGCGGTCGTCTTTGGGTCAAACGGCCAAGGGCCTCGCCGCGCGGGAATGCGGTAGCCGCGAATTCAACTTTTCCGCCGCGGACTTTGAGCGCGTACGCAAACTCATCTATGCACACGCGGGCATTTCGCTCTCTCCGATCAAACAGGACATGGTCTATTCCCGCCTTGCCCGGCGGTTGCGCGCGACGGGAAAGAGCAGCTTTGCCGCCTACCTCGACGCCTTGGAGCGCGATGGCGGCGAGGAGTGGGAGCGTTTCGTCAACTCCCTGACCACCAATCTCACCTCCTTCTTCCGCGAGCCCCACCACTTCCCCATCTTTGCCGATCACCTGAAGCAACTGGGGACGCGCCGCCCGATCCGGGTCTGGTGTTCCGCAGCCTCGACCGGCGAGGAGCCCTATTCGATCGCCATCACGATCCTGGAAACCTTTGGCAGTCAGGTGTCCCACGTGTCGATCTTTGCCTCGGACCTGGATACCAACGTTCTCGAAACCGCGCGCAAAGGCGTTTACCCGGTCGAGCGGGTTGAAAAAATGGATCCCGAGCGCCTGCGGCGTTTCTTTCTGCGGGGAACGGGCTCCCAAGAGGGCATGGTCGCGGTGCGCCCTGAATTGAAACGGCTCATCGAGTTTCAGCGTATCAATCTGCTCGAACCCAATTGGCCCGTGCGCGGGCCGCTGGACGTCATCTTCTGCCGCAACGTCATGATCTATTTCGACAAACCGACGCAATACAAGATTCTTTCCCGCTTCGAGCCGATGATCGAAGCGGATGGTTTGATGTTTGCCGGCCATTCCGAGAGTTTCTTGCATGCTGCAGACCTGTTCAGGTCACTGGGCAAGACCGTCTATGTACCCACCCGCGGTCAGCGGGAGCGATGAAAGATCACCGTGACCGCCCACGCTTTCGACGAGCACCTTGCCACCAACCGGTACTTCGATCGTCACTTCGAATCGGAGGCGGCCAAGATTCTCCCGGGAGAGTACTTCGTCACCACCAAGGACATGCTCCTGGTGACCGTGTTGGGATCGTGCGTCGCGGCTTGCATTCGCGACCCGGATTCAGGCATAGGCGGCATGAATCACTTCATGTTGCCGGACGAGGGCGGCCGAGAGGTCCTGAGCACCTCGGCCCGTTACGGGACCTACGCCATGGAGGTGTTGATCAACCATCTGCTCAAGTTGGGAGCGCGTCGCAATCGGCTGGAAGCCAAGGTCTTCGGCGGCGGGGCGGTGATGGAAAGCCTGGCCAGCAGCAACGTTGGCGTGCGCAATGCCGAGTTCGTCCTCAAATTTCTCAACACCGAAAAGGTCCCCGTGGTCGCCAAGGATCTCCTCGATTCCTATCCGCGCAAAGTGTATTACTTCCCGAGCACCGGCAAGGTGCTGGTCAAGAAACTGCACCGCGTCCACAACGACACCCTGTTCAGCCGCGAACGTGAATACAAGGAGCGGTTGGTCACGGCGAAGGTCGAGGGCGATGTCGAACTCTTTATCTGAGGCGGCGAGGGCTGCCATGAACTCCTAAACAAGGACCATGAGCTTGAAGACACGCGTTCTTGTCGTCGACGACTCGGCCTTGATGCGAGGCCTGTTGACCGAATTGATCGCCGGCTTCCCCGATCTCGAGGTGGTGGGGGCGGCGCCGGATGCCCAGGCCGCTCGGGAAATGATCAAGGCGCTCAACCCGGATGTCCTGACCCTGGATGTTCAGATGCCGGGCATGGACGGACTGGTCTTCCTCGAGCGCCTCATGCGCCTGCGGCCCATGCCGGTGGTCATGGTGTCGGCGTACACCGAAGCCGGTTCGGACACTACGCTGCGAGCTCTGGAACTGGGGGCGGTGGATTTCATCGGTAAGCCCAGAGCCGATACCGGGCAGAGCATGGAGGATTACGCCGAGGAGTTGGCGGATAAGCTACGGGCCGCCAAAGGCGCCAGGGTGCGTACCCTGCCGCCGGTAACTGCGCCTGCGGCAATGCCCGTCCGTTCTTCTCCAATCGTCAGGCTAGGGGGCGCCATCAACAAGATCATCTTTGTCGGAGCCTCCACGGGCGGTACCGAGGCCATCAAGCATTTTCTCTCCGGCGTTCCCGAGGATTGTCCGCCCATCCTCATCGTCCAGCACATGCCCGAATCCTTCACCGCGTCCTTCGCCAAACGTCTGGATACCCTGTCGGCGCCCCGGGTGCTCGAGGCGGCAGGCAATGAGCGGGTTGAGCCGGGTACCGTCTATATCGCTCCCGGTCATTCCCACCTGAAGATACGCAAGACTTCCGCGGGATACATCACGGAGTTGTCTACTGCTCCGCCCGTGAATCGTCACCGGCCCTCGGTGGACGTGCTCTTCGATTCCGCAGCCGAAGTGGTTGGGCGCCAAGCGGTCGCCACCATTCTCACGGGTATGGGCAAAGATGGCGCCCAGGGCCTGTTGCGCTTGCGTCAGGCCGGCGCGCGAACCTTCGGTCAGGATGAAGGGAGTTGTGTGGTTTATGGCATGCCACGAGAGGCATTTCTGGTGGGGGCGGTCGAAGAGCAGTGCAGCCTCGCCGAAATGGCGCGCAAAGTGCTCGCGGCAGCGGCCCGATGAGGAATTGCGCTCACTCAAGCCCGGTGAGCCGTATTAAACTAGGGTGTCGCGCTTTCCATACGCGGCGCAGAGAACGAGTCACACGAGAGGAGACGCCATGCAGGCTACCGTGACCAAGGAAGGCAACAAGGCCGTAATCAAGTTGAGCGGCCGCTTCGATTTCAATACCCATCGCGATTTCCGTGCGGCCTACGAAGGCCTTGTCGGGGATGCCGCCATCCGGGAAGTGACCGTCGATTTTTCCGGCGTCGATTACCTCGATAGTTCGGCCCTCGGCATGCTCCTGATGTTGCGCGACAAGGTCACCGGTGCGGGCAAAGACGTCGTGCTCGGCAACGTGCGCGGCAACGTCAAGCAGGTCCTCGACATTGCCAATTTCGGCAAGTTGTTCCGCATCGCCTAAAGAAAGTCGCCGCGGCCGTCGATAACCCTCCGGGGGAGGCGCCAAAAACCTGGATTTCCGGGGTTCTCAGGCTGCCGTGCGGGAAGGAATCAGGTTTTAGCTTGTGATGAAACTGTGTATGCTTGAATTACCGTTGCCGGACGGGGCTTGCCGAGAATTCGGCGTGTCGGGAAGAGGGGTGTGGAATGTCTGATCTGCTCAAGAGTATCGACGCGAGAACCAAGCTTGCAGGCACCAACAAGCTGGAGATTCTGCTGTTCTTCCTGGGGGAGGATCAGCGTACCGGCCGGCGCGAAACCTACGGCATCAACGTGTTCAAGGTGCGCGAAGTCATGCGCACGCCCCCGATCACCGCGGCGCCCGATATGCCGTCTTCGGTCGAGGGCATGGTCAGCTTACGCGGCGTCCTCGTTCCAGTCATCGATCTGGCCAAGTACACCGGGATCGCGACGAGTACGCCCCGGGACATCATGATCGTCACCGAGTATGCCGGTCACACCCAGGGCTTCCTGGTCGAAGGCGTCGATACCATCCTGCGCCTCGATTGGAGCAAGATGAGGGTGCCGCCGGAAATGCTCACCGCCCAGACCGGCGGTCTGGTCACCGCGGTGACCGAACTGGAGGATGGGCGTCTGGTGATGATGATGGACGTCGAGCGGATACTTTCCGAGACGACCTCCTATGACGACGAAATGATGTATCGCGGCGTCGTCCAGGTGAACAAGCCGGAGGCCACGGTCTTCTACTGCGATGACTCCAGCGTCGCCCGGCGCCAGATCGAGCGCACCTTGGCTGCGATGGGCGTGAAATCGGTCTCGGCGATCAACGGGCGGCAGATGTGGGACGAATTGGAGAAGATGGCGTCCTACGCCCAATCCATAGGCAAGTCCGCTGCCGAGCTGATCAGCCTTGTTCTCACCGATATCGAGATGCCCGAAATGGACGGCTATATCCTGACCAAGCGGATGAAGTCCGATCCTCGGTTCACGGGCATCCCGGTGATCATGCATTCGTCCCTCTCCGGCATGTCCAACCAGAAGCTCGGGCAGTCGGTCGGCGTGGACGAATACGTACCCAAATTCGAGCCCCTGCGCCTTTCGGAAACCCTGTCCCGCCGCCTGCAGGGTTCGGTCCCGGCCAAGGCTGCCTGAGTCCGGGAGGAGACTGTCGTGGATATGGTCGAAAACAAGAACCTTCTGGATAGCGTCGATGCCCGGACCCGCCTCGCCGGGTCCAACAAGATGGAGATCCTGCTGTTCTCGCTGGGGACGCGCGAGACTTTCGGGATCAATGTGTTCAAGGTCCGCGAGGTTGGACGCACGCCCCACATCACCAAGACGCCCAATATGCCCCGGGGCGTCGAAGGGCTCATTTCCCTGCGCGGTAACGTCATTCCGGTGCTCTCGCTGGCCCCTTTCCTCCAACTCGAAGGGGGCCCTAGTGGCTTGGGCAAGACCATGATGGTGGCCGAGTATTCGAAGCGTACCCTGGGGTTCCTGGTTCACGAAGTCGATCGCATCATTCGCGTCGATTGGGAGCGGGTCAAGGCGCCGGAAAGCGTGCTGACCGCCAACCAGGGACTGATCACTGCGGTCATCGAACTCGACGGCGGCCACCTGGTTTCGATTCTCGACGTCGAGCAAATCCTCGCCAATGCTTTCGGCGAGGCGGTCATCATCGACATTCCCCCTGCCCGCGTGGACGCCGATACGAGTGTCTTCTTCGTGGATGATTCCGTGGTGGCGCGTCGCAAGATCACCGAGGTCCTCGAAAAACTGGGCGTTCGCCACAAGCACGCCACCAATGGTGCGGAAGCCTGGACGCGGTTGCAGGCGATTGCCGCCCATGCCACCCAAATCGGGCGGCGCATGCGGGACGAAGTACGCCTGATCCTGGTGGATGCCGAGATGCCCGAAATGGATGGCTATGTGCTGACCAAGAACATCAAGAGCGATCCCCGATTCGAGGGGGTGCCCATCGTCATGCATTCCTCGCTCTCTTCCGAAGCCAACCGCGCCATGGGCAAGTCTGTCGGAGTGGACGCCTACGTTGCCAAGTTCGACGCAGAAGCCCTGGCCGATACCTTGAGACCCTTGCTCGAACGTTGAAAACCGGAGTATTGAATGGCCGCTGATCCCAAAATGAGATTCCTCGTGGTGGATGATTTTTCCACCATGCGCCGAATCGTTCGCAACCTGCTTAAAGAACTTGGGTTTACCAACGTCGATGAGGCCGAGGATGGCGCCATCGCCCTGCAGAAGCTCCAGGCCGGTGGTTTCGAATTTGTCGTCACCGATTGGAACATGCCCAACATGGATGGGCTCACCCTGCTCCAGACCATTCGGTCCACACCGAACCTCAAGCATCTGCCGGTGCTGATGATCACTGCAGAAGCCAAGAAGGAAAACATCATCGCGGCTGCTCAGGCGGGTGCCAGTGGTTACATCGTGAAGCCGTTTACTGCCGGGACGCTGTCGGAAAAACTGACCAAGATCTTCGAAAAGATGGGTCAGGGCTGAGAGAGGACCATCATGACTGCCAACAACGATTCCGACGAACTCGAAGCGCTCTTCGACAGCATCGCAGCCGATGCTGGGAGTCCTGCTCCCCAGGCTGCGCCACAGCCCGCTCCGGCACCCGCCCCAACTCCCGCGCCAGCGAGGGCGATTACCGATCTGGGGGACAGCGACGACCTACAAGCGCTGTTCGACAGTGTTTCAAGCGAATATTCAGTAGCGGCAGAGGTTCCGTCCGCTCCTGCACCTGAGCCTCCGGCGGCCGACGCGGGGCCCGGTTGGCCGCAACAGGAGGCGGTGTTCAATCGCGTCGGCCACATGGCGCGGCAGCTTCACGACACAATTCGCGAACTGGGCTACGACAAGATCGTCGAGCAGACCATGTCGGCCAGCGTCGACGCCCAGGACCGCTTGGCCTATGTGGCCAACCTGACCGAACAGGCGGCCTGTCGCGTTCTCAACGCCACCGACATTGCCGGGCCGCTGGTGGACGATATCGAGAATTCAGCCAAGGACTTGGGAGCCCGCTGGGATAAGGTGTTCTCCAACCAACTGGGTGTCGAGCAATTCAAAGCACTGGCTGCGGAAACGCGGGCATTTTTCAACCAGAAGCTTCCGGAACAGACTCGTTTGACCCGTGCCCAACTGACCGAGATCATGATGGCCCAGGATTTTCAGGATCTCACCGGCCAGGTCATCAAGAAGATCGTGTCCCTTTCTCAGGTTCTTGAGCAAGGCATGATGGGGCTTCTGATCGAGGTGGTTCCCGAGCAGAAGCGGACCGAGGAGGTCAATAGTCTGATGAACGGACCGGTGATCTCGGCGGAAGGACGTACCGACGTCGTCGTCGATCAGAAGCAGGTAGACGACCTGCTCGACAGTCTCGGATTCTGAGGAGCGGTGCCATGAGCGATTTTGCGGGCATGGAAGACCTGTTGCAGGATTTCCTGCAGGAAGCCCACGACCTGTTGTCGGACGTGGACAACAAGCTGGTGGACTTGGAGCGCATGCCCGACGACCGCGGGCTGCTCAACGACATCTTCCGCGGGTTTCACACCATCAAAGGCGGAGCAGGGTTCCTCAATGCCGCAGAGTTGGTCACCCTTTGCCACCTTACGGAAAATCTTTTCGACCGGCTCCGTAATGCCGAGCTCCACCTGTCGCCCGAGCTCATGGACACCATCATGGCGGCCACCAAGGGCGTGCGGGAAATGTTCGGCGAGCTGTCCCAGGGGGTACAACCCCAATCCGCCGATCCGGGCGTATTGGGCGCCCTGCACGCTGCTTTGGGCGAGGGATCGGCGGTTGCCCATGCCTCCCCAGCCGTAGCGGCTCCGCCGCCCCAGCCCGCGGCTGCTGCCGCCCAGGGAGGGGATCCCGATTGGAACGCCTTGCACGCCGCGGCAAGCGGGCAACCCGCAAGCCAGGCGGCCGCGCCGGTCGCGGCCGCTGTTGCCCCCGCGTCGTCGGCCGAAATGGTGGTCCAGCCCGCTGGTACGCCAGCAACCCCCGCGGCGGCCCAGAGTGCGCCATCCCCCTATGGAAGGCGTTCGACCGACAAGCCGGGAGGCGCTGCCGTAGGCCGCCGGACCGAAGAGCGGGCCAGGGAAAATACGATCCGGGTCGATACCGCGCGTCTCGATCAGGTCCTCAATCTTTCGGGCGAAATCGGGCTAACCAAGAATCGATTGACGAGTCTGCGGGCTGACATCCTGGCAGGCAAGAGCGATTCGGAGACTTTGCATGCCCTCGACCAGGCGGTGAGCCAACTCGATTTGCTGGTGTCGGATCTTCAGAACTCGGTGATGAAGACCCGCATGCAGCCCATCGGTCGCCTGTTCCAGAAATACCCGCGGATTGCCCGCGATCTGGCGCGACAGTTGGGTAAGGACGTCGAACTTGTCCTGGCGGGTGAGGAAACCGAGGTGGACAAGACCATGATCGAGGATCTTGCCGATCCCCTGATCCACCTCATCCGTAACGCCGTCGACCATGGTGTCGAGGCGCCCCCCGAGCGCAAGGCAGTCGGTAAACCGGAGAAGAGCCTGGTGCGGCTGGAGGCTCGCCAGGAAGGCGATCACATCGTCCTCATCATTGCCGACGACGGCAAGGGCATGAGCGCCGAACGCATTCGCGCCAAAGCCGTGGAAAAGGGCCTGATCACCGAAGAGGAAGCGAATACCCTAGACGAGCGCCAAAGTCTCAATCTCATTTTTCTGCCGGGATTCTCGACCAAGACCCAGATCTCCGATGTCTCCGGCCGCGGTGTCGGCATGGACGTCGTCAAGACCAACATCCAAAAGCTCAACGGCTCCATCGACATTCGGTCCGAGCCCGGCAAGGGGTCGGTCTTCATCATCTCGCTTCCCCTGACCCTCGCCATCCTGCCCGTGCTCCTGGTCCTGCTGGGCGATCAGCCTTTCGCCCTGCCGCTGTCCCTGGTGCGGGAAATCCTGCCGATCGAGCACGACAAGATCCAGGAGGTTGGCGGCAAGGAAACCCTGGTGGTGCGCGGCGAGGTGCTTCCGGTGATCTCTCTTGCCCGGCTGCTGGGTTGGCCCCTGAATCGTCACCCGGAATACGGGGTGTTCATGCAGACCGCGGAACGCAGCTTCATTCTCGGGGTGGATAGTTTTGCCGGCCGCGACGACGCGGTGATCAAATCCCTCGAAGATTTCCGGCCGCGAGGCGTGGCGGGGGTCACCACCCTGTCCAACGGTCAGATTGTCTTGATTCTCGACATGAAGGAACTGCTCTCCGATCTGGGACAGCATCCCGATGTCGATCGGGGCATGCGAGCCCTGGAGTTCTCCTGATTCCACTTGAGAGTCAACGGGTTAACGGGGGCTTCGGCCCCCGTTCCTATTTTCAGGTTTACCTTATTGTCATCGGCTTACCGTTGGCATCTTAGAAACGAATTAAAAAATATCGGCTACCTGTTTAATTTTCTTGAATTTTTCCTATAATAGCCGCAAGCAACCTGCGAAGCGGCCATGGCGGAAGAGAGCGACCTCGACAGAACGGAAGCGCCTACAGGCAGGCGCATCGAGCAGGCCCGGGAACAGGGCCAGGTGCCTCATTCCCGAGAACTCGGCACTTTCTTGACCCTGATGGTCTCGGCGGCAGCGCTTTGGATGGCCGGGGGTTGGTTTTCCCGGGGGGCGATGGAGGTGACCCGCAAAGGGTTCGTCTTCGATTCCGGAAATTTGAGTGATCCCCGGGGGATGCTGATCCGTTTCGGAGAAATCGGTGGCGATGCGGCTGTTCTGGTGGCGCCCCTGTTGGCATTGCTGGTTCTTGCGTCCTTGCTACCCCCGTTCTTTCTCAATGCGTGGGTCTTCGCACCCAAAGCCCTGGCGCCCGACTTGGCGCGGCTCAATCCGCTGACCGGATTCGGACGCATGTTTTCCTGGTCAAGTCTGGCGGAATTGGGCAAGGCGATGCTCAAGGCCATTCTGGTCGGCGGCGTTGGCGTCCTGGTTGTTTGGAATCTCCATGGCGAGATCATCGCCCTGCTGGCGGAACCTCTGGAGAGCGGAGTGATGCACGCCGGGCGCCTGATCTCGCTGGCCTTCTTGTTGCTGGCCGGAGTTCTGGTTCTGGTGGTGGCCGCCGACGTTCCCTTCCAGCTCTGGCAGTACTTCGACCGCCTGAAAATGACTCGCGACGAAGTGCGGCAGGAAATGAAGGAAATGCTGGGTGATCCCCAGGTCAAGGGGCGTATCCGTAGTCTTCAGCTGCAAGCGGCCCGTCGCCGCATGATGGCCGCCGTGCCCAAGGCCGACGTGGTGGTGACCAATCCCACCCATTTCGCCGTGGCACTGGCCTATAAGCAAGGAATGGCGGCGCCCAAGGTAGTGGCCAAGGGAACCGGCGAAATCGCGCGTCGCATCCGCGAAATTGCGGCGTTCCACGCGGTTCCTTTGCTCGAGGCACCGCCCTTGGCGCGGGCACTCCACAAGCATGTGGAACTCGACGCCGAGATCCCGGCCAACCTGTACGCAGCGGTGGCAGAAGTGCTGGCCTACGTTTTTCAGCTGAGCCAGTGGCGCGCTCGGGGAGGGCAGTATCCCCTGCCTCCGCGCGACCTCCCGGTGCCTGCCGACCTCGTTCCGGAGCCGAGCTAAATGGCCAGTACGACGCTCACGCTGCAGAATTTCCTGGGTCGCTTCAATGTGACCCAGCTGGCGGCGCCAGTCCTCATCCTGATGATCCTGGCGATGATGGTGCTGCCGCTGCCGGCCTTCATCCTGGACGTCTTGTTCACCTTCAATATCGCGCTCTCCATTCTCGTGCTCCTGGTGGCGGTGAATACCCGGAAGACGCTCGATTTCTCAGTCTTTCCCACCGTTCTGCTGCTGACCACCTTGCTGCGGCTCTCCCTGAACGTCGCGTCCACCCGCATCGTCATGCTGGAGGGGCACACCGGTCCCGACGCTGCGGGAAAGGTGATCGAAGCCTTCGGCCACTTTCTGGTGGGGGGGAATTTTGCGGTCGGCATCGTCGTCTTCCTCATCCTGGTGGTGATCAATTTCGTGGTCATCACCAAGGGTGCCGGCCGAGTGGCCGAAGTCTCGGCACGCTTCACCCTGGATGCCATGCCCGGCAAGCAGATGGCCATCGACGCGGACCTCAACGCCGGGCTCATCGCCGAAGAGGAAGCCCGTCGGCGCCGTAGCGATATCGCCCGGGAGGCCGAGTTTTTCGGGTCCATGGACGGTGCCTCCAAATTCGTTCGGGGCGACGCCATCGCCGGCATCGTGATCATGGTCATCAACGTCTTCGGGGGCCTGATCGTCGGCGTCTTCCAGCACAACATGGAGATTGCCCTGGCGGCGCGGAACTACACCTTGCTGACCATCGGCGATGGTTTGGTGGCACAGGTTCCCGGCCTCATCATTTCCATCGCCGCGGGCATGGTGGTGACCCGAGTTTCCGACGACCGGGATGTCGGACAACAGTTCCTCGGCCAGATGTTCCGCAATTGGCGGGTCATGGCCGTGACCGCGGCAATTGTCGGAATGCTCGGCCTGATACCGGGCATGCCCAACTTGGTCTTCCTCCTCATGGCGGGCCTGCTCGGTTGGACCACCTGGAAGATGATGGACGCCGAGATCAAGGCTACGCCGGCCCCAGTTACCGTTGCGCCGGCCCCGATTCCCGACGTGCAGGAAGCCAGTTGGGCAGACGTCGCGCCGCTGGATGTGCTGGGCCTGGAAGTGGGTTACCGCCTGATTCCCTTGGTGGACAAGACTCAGGACGGCGAGCTCCTGCGCCGGATCCGCGGCCTGCGGAAGAAATTTGCCCAGGAAGTCGGTTTCCTGGTCTCGCCCGTACACATTCGCGACAATCTGGAACTCAAGCCCAACGCCTACCGTATTCTCCTCAAAGGTGTGGAAGTGGGTCGGGGAGAGGCTTTCCCGGGCCAGTTCCTGGCTATCAATCCGGGTCGCGTCGCCGGGACAGTGTCCGGCACTCCGACCACCGATCCGGCCTTCGGCTTGCCCGCTGTATGGATCGGGGCCGGCGACAAGGACCAGGCTCAGGCCTATGGCTACACGGTCGTCGATCCCTCGACCGTGGTGGCGACCCACCTCAACCATCTGATCCTCACCCACGCCGCTGAACTCCTCGGTCGGCAGGAAGTGCAGCAACTCCTCGATCACCTGGGCAAGGAAATGCCCAGACTGGTCGAGGACCTGGTGCCCAAAGTGCTGCCCCTTGGCGCTTTGCAAAAAGTGCTGCAGAACCTTCTGGAAGAGGGGGTGCATATCCGGGACGTGCGTTCGATCATCGAAACGCTGGCCGATCACGCGGCGCGTACCCAGAACGCAGACGAGCTTACGGTTCAGGTGCGCGCGGCCCTGGGTCGGGCGATCGTGCAGCAGCTTTTCCCGGGGACCGGCGAAGTCCAGGTCATGACCCTGGATCCCGCTTTGGAGCGGCTGCTCGGCCAAGCGGTGACCGGCGGTGGCGAAAATGCCAGTTTCGAACCCGGGCTGGCGGACAGCCTCGTCCGGGAAACGGTGCAGGCCTCCCGTCGTCAGGAGGAGCTTGGTCTCAGTCCGGTCCTCCTGGTCCCTGCCAGTTTGCGCGTACTCCTGTCCCGCTTCTTGCGCCGTTCCGTCCCGCAGCTCAAGGTTCTGGCCCATAACGAAATTCCCGAAACCCGCATCATCAAGGTGACCTCGATCATCGGAGGCAGAGCATGAACGTCAGAAGATTCATCGCCGCCAACGCCCGCGAAGCGTTGAAGAAAGTCAAGGAGACCCTGGGCAACGATGCCATCATTCTCTCCAACCGGGGAATTCCCGGCGGGGTCGAGATCATGGCCGTGGCGTCCAGGGACATGGCGATGATCGTTCCCACGCCGGCAACGGATCGTCCGGCTGCCGTGCGCCCGGCGCCCGATTCCGAAGACGACTATCAGGTGACCCTCAGTCACCCCAAGTCCGCAGCGCCGGCAGCGCCCAGGCCTGCGGTGAGACAGCAGCCCGTGATGGCGGGCGAACCTGCCACCCAGGCCGTGATCAATGCCGGAATTCCGCGAACCGGCGCGCTCCGCAATTTCG
This sequence comes from Azonexaceae bacterium, assembly GCA_009469685.1. The sequence goes on from SSTA01000325.1 coordinate 12,417, forward strand.
AAACACCCCGCCCGGCCATGGCTCCGGTACCCCAGCCGCGCGAAGTTGCCGAGCCCCGGCGTGAAGCGGAAGTCGTTCCTGCCGCCGTGATGGAGGAAATCCGCTCGTTGCGCAGGATCGTCGAACAGCATCTGGCGGGCTTCGCCTGGGGCGAAGCCACGCGCTCCGCGCCGGCCAAGAGCGAAACCCTGCGGCAGCTTCTGGACGCAGGGTTTTCGCCCCAATTTGCCCGCGACGTTTTGGTCGGTCTGCCACCGGAATTCGATGCGTCCCAGGCGATGGCCTGGGTCAAGGGGGCTGCAGACCGAAGCCTGGTTACCATCGGGATCGAGGACGACATTGTCGATCGAGGCGGAGTCTATGCCTTGGTGGGGCCAACGGGAGTCGGCAAGACCACCACGACCGCCAAGCTGGCGGCCCGCTGCGTCCTGCGCCACGGAGCCAACAAGGTAGCCCTGGTGACCACCGACGGTTATCGGATCGGCGCCCATGAGCAATTGCGCATCTACGGCAGAATTCTCGGCGTTTCCGTGCATCTGGTGAAGGATGCGGCAGAACTGCAGCAGACTCTGGCCGAGCTCCGCCATAAGCACATGGTCCTCATCGACACAATGGGCATGAGCCAGAAAGATAAACTCGTTCCGGAACTCACCGGCATGCTGGCGGGTTGCCAAGTCCAAAGGTTACTGCTGCTTTCATCGACCTCCCGGGGCGACACTCTGGACGACGTCGTCAAGGCTCACGAGGGCGAGCAACTCGTCGGCTGCATCCTGACCAAGATCGACGAAGCCGCCAGCCTTGCCACCGCTCTCGACGTCATCATGCGCCACCGCCTGCGGCTCCTCTACGTGTCCAATGGCCAGCGTGTGCCCGAAGACTTGCACCTCCCGAATCGCACCTATTTATTGCACCGGGCCTTCAAGGATCTGCCCACCGATTCGCCCCACCGCCTCGCAGGCAGCGAGCCTGCGATGATGATGGCCAGTGCTGGCGTCACCGCGGCGGGGGTGAGCCGTGGCTGACTTTTGCAGCGATCAGGCCGCTGGTCTGCGTCGCCTGTTCGGCGGGGGACGCCTGCAGGTGGTCAGTTTTGCGGCCGGCTGTGTCGGGGTGGGTAAGACTGCCACCATCGCCAATCTGGCCGTTGCGCTGGCGCGGCAGGGACGTGAAGTTCTTTGTATCGACGAATCGTCCGGGAGCGACGACCTTGCCGCCGCCTTCGGTCTGATCGCCCGTTACGATCTGCTCCACGTGGTTGAGCGGGAACGCTCGCTCGGCGAGGTCTTGGTCCAGCCGCAGGCAGGTCTGCACATCTTGCCGGCCGCCCGTGCCGCTCAGAAACTTGGCGTTCTGACGGCAGCGCAGCAGCAATGGCTTATGGCATCCGTGGGCGGGCTCGCGCGGCCGATCGACGTCATCCTGATCGATGCCGGTATCGGTCATCGCCAAGGGTTTTCACCCCTCGGACTGGTATCCCAGGAAACGGTATTCGTCCTCTCCGGAAACAGCACGTCGATCACCGAGGCCTATACCGCGATCAAGAAACTGAGTCAGCGTCACTCCCGTCGTCACTTCCGCATCCTCGTGAACAAAGTGCGTTGCGAAGCGGACGCCCGCGCCATATTCGACAATATGGCCCTGGTGGCTGCCCAAAAGGGAATCGCGAGACTCGAGTATGTCGCTTCGATCCCCTTGGACGAATCGATGCGCCAGACGGGCCAACTCTGCAAGCCCGTAGTCGCCGCTGCGCCGGAGAGCGCCGCTGCCGAAGCCTTTCGCGACGTTGCAGCGGCCATGGCCGGATGGTCCAGGCTGGAGGCCGACGCCAGCGGGGTCGAGCACTTTATGCAGCAACTGCTACACTTAAGCCAACGCATCCCGACAAACCACTCCAGAATCTGATGTACACCCCCGCTGGTCAGCCGGAGAGAGAACAGCTGGTTCAGCGCTTCGTGCCGCTGGTGAAGCGTATCGCCTATCACCTGATGGCGCGGCTCCCGTCCAACGTTCTCTTCGACGACCTGGTCCAGAACGGGATGATTGGCTTGCTGGATGCCATCGGACGTTTCGAGGAAGGCTTCGGCGCCCAGTTCGAAACCTACGCGACGCAGCGCATCCGGGGTGCCATGCTCGACGGCTTGCGGGAAAACGATTGGCTGCCCCGTCACCTGCGGCGGGAATTGCGTCGTATCGAATCCACGATCCATCAGCTTGAGCAAGCCCATGGGCGAGCACCATCCGAAAAGGAATTGGCCGACTCCCTGGGCATGAGCCTCGCCGATTACCAGAAAACCCTACTCGAAGCCCGCGGGCACCAGCTCGTCTACTTCGAGGATTTTGCCGGCGAGGGCGACGAGGACTATCTGGACCGGCACTTCACGGATAATGAGGCCGACCCCGCTCGTCTTTTCGAAGAGCGCAATGTGCGCGAAGTTCTGGTCGCCGCGATCGATCAACTCCCGGAGCGGGAGAAACTGGTGATGGCCCTCTACTATGAGCAGGAACTCAACTTGCGCGAGATCGGCGAAGTGCTGGACGTGACCGAATCGCGTGTGTGCCAGCTCCACAGTCAAGCCATCGCACGCCTGCGCAGTCAGGTTGTCGGGACGCTGAAGGCACCGGCCAAACCGAAGCGGGAGAAGGCCCGTGGATAAGATCAGCATTGCCGGGCTCGCCATCGGCATCGTCGCCATCGTCGGCGGACAGATACTCGAAGGCGGTCACGTCGGATCGCTGGTCCAGCCGACCGCTCTGCTCATCGTGTTTGGCGGAACTCTGGGGGCAGTCCTGCTGCAGAGCCCGTTCCACATTTTTCGGCGGGGAATCCAGATGGCGCGCTGGATTTGGGTGCCGCCCCTGATCGAGCAAAAGCGACTCATCGATCAGATCGGCAACTGGAGCCAGGTGTCGAGGCGCGAAGGCCTCCTCGCTCTCGAAAATCTCATTCCCCAGGTCAAGGACCCCTTTGCCAAAAAGGGTCTACAGATGCTGATCGATGGCGCCGATCCTGATCGCTTACGCGAACTCCTCGAGGTCGAGATCGATGCCTTCGAGGAAGAAATGAAGCAGTCCGCCCGCATTTGGGAAGCTGCCGGCGGCTACTCTCCGACCATAGGAATCCTGGGTGCCGTCATGGGTCTGATCCATGTGATGGAAAACCTTTCGGACCCTTCGAAACTCGGCGCCGGCATAGCGGTCGCCTTCGTTGCCACCATCTACGGGGTCGGGCTGGCCAACCTGATCTACCTGCCGATCGCAGGCAAGCTCAAGTATTACATCGGGCGTATGGTCACTGCGCGGGAAATGGTCGTGGACGGCCTCGTGGGCATCGCGGTGGGGGACAACCCCCGCATCATCGAGACGCGCCTCAAGGGTTACCTCGTCTGATGGGCCGCCGGAAGCACCGGGAGGAAGAGCATGCCAACCACGAGCGCTGGCTGGTCTCCTACGCCGACTTCATCACCCTGCTTTTCGCCTTTTTCGTGGTCATGTACGCATTGTCGTCGATCAACGAAGGCAAGTATCGGGTCCTTTCAAACTCCCTGACCAATGCCTTCCGCAACGTCACCGGTCAGGCGGGAGCACAGCCGGTTACGGTGACCCCCGGCGCGCCGGTGCTCCCACCCAAACCGGTCGTCAAACCCGATCGATTGGCGGAGCAAAAGAAGGTGCAGCGCGAAAAGATGAAAAATGTCGCCAAGGACATCATGGAAGCGCTCCAACCTTTGGTGGCCGAAGGCAAAGTCCGGCTCCTGGAAACCAGCCGTGGGGTGACGATAGAAATCAACGATAGCGTCCTCTTTTCCGCCGGCCAAGCGCGCTTGCAGTCGGCTTCAATCAGCGCCCTGGGGGCTATCGCGCAGGTCCTCGCGCTGACCGATTTTCCCATTACCATCGAGGGTCACACGGACAACGTTCCCATTTCTACGGCCCAGTTTCCATCCAACTGGGAACTCTCGGCGCTCAGAGCCACCACGGTGCTGCGTTTATTCAACGACTCCGGAGTCGGGGCCGAACGCTTGACTGCGATCGGCTACGGCGAAACCCGACCGGTTGAAACCAATACGACCTCCGAGGGGCGAGCGCGGAACCGGCGCGTGGCCATCCTCATCGATTCCAATCGGCCGGAGGAACCCACCGAACTGCCTGACCGGCCTCCTGCCGGCGAAGGCGCTACGCAGCGTCGATGATGCGGCTGCCGGTGCCGCGGGTCGACTGGCCATCTCTGTCGTAAAGCCCTGCCGCCGGTGTTTCTCCGGCGAGAACGACCAGCGCCTGGTGGGTGAATTGAAGCCGCTGGGCGATGAGTTGGCCGTTGAGTCGATTGGCGTCCCGCGATGCCTCGGCGGCCGCGATGAGCTTTTGCCACGCCTTGCCCGCAGCTTGATCTTCCGGGTGGGCAGCAAGCCATGCCTCCAGTCCCGATCGGCCGGCAGCGGCTCCTTCGGAAGCCAACCAGGCCTCGCGCTCATCGGATGCGGCATTGAGGCGGGAGGCCATTTCAGCCTTGGCAGCGGTGAACGCTTCG
>SSTA01000326.1 GCA_009469685.1 Azonexaceae bacterium
CCTTCCCGCCCGGGCGACGACCGCCGCCATCACGCTGCCCGCGCCGTGGAGCTTGAGGACGCGGGCCGCCTCGTCCAGGGTGGCGCCGGAAGTCATGACGTCATCGACCAGGACCAGCGGGCGTCCGCCGAGATCGCGGCGGCATTCGAAGGCCCCGCGGACGTTGGCGGCCCGGCCCTTGAGCGGCAGGCCGGCCTGGGCTTCGGTGTCGCGGGTGCGCAGCAGCGTGTCCGGCGTCCATTCCAGTCCCCGCTGGCGGGCGAGGGCGCGAGCGATCTCGCCGGCCTGGTTGAATCCCCGCCCGCTGAGGCGCCGGGGGTGGAGGGGCAAGGCAACGACCAGGGCCTCGCCGACGGCAGGGAGTCTGGCAGCAAGCTCCTTGCCGAACCAGGCGGCGAGCCCCAGTTGGTGGCCGTACTTCAGGGCATGGATGAGGCGGTCTGCGGGAAATTCGTAGGGATACAAGGCGCAGGTGGCGTCGAAGTGCGGCGGAGTGTGCAGGCAACGGCCGCAGTGTTCGCCATGGGTGGTGGGTTCCGCACAGCGGGGGCAGCGGGCTGTCGGGAGGGAAGGGAGGTCGGCCTGGCAGCCGGGGCACAGGACCGGCCTTGCCCCGTCCCCCCCACAGAGCAGGCAGGATGCGGGAAAGAGGGCCGTCGCCAGCGCGTCGGCGGCGCGCGCCAGAGGAGCGGGCAGGGCATGGGGTAGAATTCTCACTGTGCGAATCCAGAACTAATTCATCTTTTCGAGCATCTGCGCTGCCCCTGCGGCCCAGCGGGTTCTCCATCCCTCACCAGGTTTCCATTATGCATGCATCCGCCCCGGCTTCCGTTGCTCATCCTGCCTTCGCCACGACAAGAACCCTGTGGACCGTCGAGGCGGTACTCGACCTCTACGCCTTGCCCCTGATGGACCTGCTGTGGCGGGCCCAGGAAGTCCATCGCCGCCATTTCGACCCCAACGCCGTTCAGCGCTCGACCCTCCTGTCAGTCAAGACCGGCGGCTGTTCCGAAGACTGCGGGTATTGTTCCCAATCGGCCCGCTACACCACCGGTACCGAGCGGGAACGCCTGCTGCCCGTCGAGGAGGTCGTCGCCGCAGCCCAGGCGGCCAAGGACAAGGGGGCTTCCCGCTTTTGCATGGGCGCGGCCTGGCGTGGTCCGAAGGACGGCGATCTCGACCGGGTCCTCGCCATGGTCCGGGAAGTGAAGGCCCTCGGGCTGCAGACCTGCGTCACCCTGGGCATGCTCAAGCCCGGTCAGGCCGAGCGCCTGAAGGACGCGGGCCTCGACTACTACAATCACAACGTCGATACCGACGCCGATTTCTACGGCCAGGTCATCACCACCCACAAGCACGGCGATCGCCTCGACACCCTGGACCAGGTGCGGGAGGCCGGACTCAAGGTCTGTTCCGGCGGCATCGTCGGCATGGGCGAGTCGCGCCGCAACCGGGCCGCGATGCTGGTCCAGTTGGCCAATCTGCCCCAGCCGCCGGAATCGGTGCCGATCAACAACCTGGTGCCCATCCCCGGAACGCCGATGGCCGATCAGCCCCGCCTCGATCCCTTCGAGTTCGTGCGTACCATCGCCGCCGCCCGCATCCTGATGCCGACCTCCTGGGTGCGGCTGTCAGCCGGCCGCCAGGAGATGAGCGACGAGCTCCAGGCCCTCTGCTTCCTGGCCGGGGCCAATTCGATGTTCTACGGCGACCGCCTGTTGACCACGGGCAATCCGGACGTCGCCCGGGATGAGGCCCTTTTCGAGCGGCTCGGCCTCAAGGCGGTCTGATGTCCGCTCCCGGCTTCGTTGACGCCGGCCGGGTACGACGTTCCTTCGCCCGCGTCGCGCCGGACTACGGCAAGGCCGATTTCCTCGCCCGGGAGATCGATCGCCGCATGCTGGAACGTCTCGACTATGTTCGCGTGGCCCCTTCCCGCATCGTCGATCTCGGCTGCAGCCGGGGGGCGACGCTGGCTGCCCTGCGCGAGCGCTACCCGCAGGCGAGTGCGCTGGGGGTCGATTTCGCCGGTCCGATGTTGCCGACCGCCCCGGCCAGCGCAGCATGGCGACGCTGGCTGCCCGGTGTCGCATCTGCGCGGCCGGCCTTCATCGCCGCCGACGCGTGCAAGCTTCCCTTCAGGCCAGCCAGTTTCGGGCTGGTCTGGTCGAATCTGCTTCTCCACTGGCTAGACGATCCCGCTCCCGCTCTCGCGGAGGCCCATCGGGTGCTGGAAACCGGCGGGTTGCTGATGTTTTCCACCCTGGGTCCCGACACCCTGCGGGAATTGCGCGAGTCTTTCGTAGACGGCTACGCCCATGTCCAGCGGACCATCGACATGCACGACCTGGGCGACCTGCTGGTGGCCTGCGGCTTTGCCGACCCGGTGATGGACATGGAGATCGTCACCCTGACCTACGACTCGCTGGACGCCCTGCTGGCGGAATTGCGGGCAGCCGGTTCGATTTGCGCCATGAATGCGCGGCGGCGCGGACTGACGGGGCGTGCGGTGTGGGACGAAGTGCGGCGGCGCTACGAGGATCGCCGTCGCGACGGCCGACTGCCGGCAACCTTCGAGGTGGTCTATGGCCACGCCTGGAAGGCGGCAGCCAAAACGACGGCCGATGGCCGCGCCATCATCCGCTTCGCCGACCGGCGCTAGGGCGCCGCTTATTCCCGGGGAACGGTGTCGGTAAAGGACGCCCGGTGCATCAGCTTGTCGTAGAGCTTGGCCAGATTGGGATGGGCGGTATGCCAATCGACGTCGGGGAAGCGGAAGGCGAGATAGCCGAGGGAGACCCCGACCGCCAGATCGGCGAGGGAGATGTGGGTGCCCATGCAATAGGTCTTTTCGCCCAGTTCCTCGGACATGAATTCGAGACCGCGGACGATTTTCTCCCGCTGGCGCTGGATCCAGGCCGCGCTCTGCTCCTTCTTGGCCCGCTTGCCTTCCAGGAAGGCGCTGGCGGCCGCGTCGCAGATGCCGTCGGCCAGGGCCTCCCAGCGTTTGACCTCGATCCGCTCGCGATTGGGGCTGGGGAAGAGCTTATTGTTGGGAGTGACGCTGTCGATGTATTCGACGATGACCCGGGAATCGAAAAGGGGCGTATCGTCGTCAAGCAGAAGGACCGGAATCTTGCCCAGGGGATTGAGGTCGGGGACCTTGCTTCCCTCGGTCCAGGGCGACTCGATCTCGAAATCGTAGTCGATCTTCTTTTCTGCCAGGACGATGCGAACCTTGCGAACATACGGGCTGGTCAGGGATCCGATCAGCTTCATGGTTTTCTCTTGGGTGTTCCATTTTTGGGGTTGGGCGATTATAGCCTAGTGCACCCCGGTTTGCCGGGGTCGAGCATTTCACGGTCATCGGGATTTTTCCCCAGGTTTGCTGCGTCGCAGCGTGGGCGGATAAAATGTCGCCCTTTCTGGTCCAGGACTCAGCCATGAACGCCACCCCCCTTACGGCCCTGTCACCCTTAGACGGCCGTTACGCCGGCAAGGTCGACGCCCTGCGCGAGCATTTTTCAGAATTCGGCCTCATCCGGGCTCGTCTGAAAGTGGAGATCGAATGGCTCAAGGCCCTGGCCGCCGAGCCTCATTTTGGCGAAATCGCCGCCTTTTCCCCGGCCACGGTGGCGGAACTCGACGCCCTGGTCGCTCAATTCAGTCCCGAGCAGGCGGCCGAGGTGAAGGCCATCGAGGCCACCACCAATCACGATGTCAAGGCCCTGGAATACTGGATCAAGGGCAGAACCAAGGCCAATGCCGAGGTGGTGAAGGTGAGCGAATTCATCCACTTCGCCTGCACCTCGGAAGATATCAACAACCTGTCCCACGCGCTGATGTGTCGTGATGCCCGGGAGCAGGCGCTGCTGCCCGGTCTCGACCAGGTCGTCGCCAAGCTGCGGGACCTCGCCCATGCCCACGCCGAGGTGCCGATGATGAGCCGGACCCACGGCCAGCCGGCGACGCCCACCACCCTGGGCAAGGAAATGGCCAACGTGGCCTACCGCCTGCAGCGGGCCCGGGCCCGC
>SSTA01000327.1 GCA_009469685.1 Azonexaceae bacterium
CATGACGACGACGCGGTCGGCAAGGCCCATGACGAAATCCATGTCGTGTTCCACCAGCAGGATCGCCATGCCTTCGGCGCGCAGCTTGGCGAGCAGGTCGGCGAGCGCCTGCTTCTCAAGGTGACGCAGACCGGCGGCCGGCTCGTCGAGCAAGAGCAGGCTGGGGTCGGAGCACAGGGCGCGGGCAATTTCGACGATGCGCTGCTTGCCCAGCGGCAGGCTGCCGGCGGTGTCGAACAGGTGCTCACCCAGACCGCAGCGCTGCAACTGGTGCGCGGCTTCCCAGCGCAGGCGCCGTTCTTCGTCACGGTCGAGGAACCAGGCGGACTGCAGGAAGTTCTTGCGCCCGCGCAGGTGGGCGCCGATCGCCGCGTTCTCCAGCACGCTCATGGTCGCGTTCAACCGCACGTGCTGGAATGTGCGGCTCATGCCCAGTTTGGCGATGCGCCGCGATTCGTACTGGTCGATGCGCTGGCCGAGGAAGCGGATTTCGCCTTCGGTGGCCGGGCCGACGCCGGAAATGCAATTGAACAGCGTGCTCTTGCCCGCGCCGTTGGGGCCGATCAGGGCGAGGACTTCCCCAGCGCGCACTTCCAGGTTCATCGCGTTGTTGGCGACCAGGCCGCCGAAGCGCTTGGTCACGTTCCTGACCTGCAACACCGGGCTGCCCAGTGCAGGCATGTCGCGCCTGGGCAGGGGTTCGGCGGGATCCACCGTGCGCATCTCGTGCCGCCGCGGCATGACACGCGCAAATGCGCCGGCGAGGATGGGCCACAAGCCTTCGCGGGCGCGGTGCAGCACCACCACCATCAGCAGGCCGAACACCACCACCTCGAAATTTCCCGAGGCGCCGAGCAGCTTGGGCAGCAGGTTCTGCAGCCACTCCTTGAGGAAGGTCACCAGTCCGGCGCCGAGCACCGCGCCCCAGACATTGGCGGCGCCGCCGAGCACCGCCATGAACAGGTATTCGATACCCATGCCGAGGTTGAACGGCGTCGGATTGACGAAGCGCTGCAAGTGGGCGTACAGCCAACCGGAAACACAGGCGAACTGCGCCGCGAGCATGAAGATGACAATCTTGTACCAGGTGGTGTTGATGCCCATCGCCTCGCTCATCGTTGCGCTGCGCAGGCTGCGCATGGCGCGACCCTCGCGCGAATCGAGCATGTTCTGGGAGGTGATGATGGCCGACAGCAATACCGCCCAGATCAGGTAATAGATCGAGTACCCGGAAGTCATTTCGAAGCCGAACAGGTCGATCGGCGGGATGCCGTCCACGCCGGTGTTGCCGCCCAGCGGGGCCAGGTTGCCGAAGATGTAGTAAAGCGAGATGCCCCATGCGATGGTGCCCAGCGGCAGGTAGTGGCCGGACAGGCGCAGGGTGACGAAGCCGAGGGCCAGCGAAATGATCGTGGTGATCGCCATCCCGACGATCAGCGAGCCCCACGGCGACACGCCATGACGCACGCACAGGTAGGCGCTGGCATACGCGCCAAGGCCGACGAAGGCGGCCTGGCCGAAGGACAGCAGGCCGCCGATGCCGGTCATCAGCACCAGGCCGAGCGCGACCAAGGCATAGAGGCCGATGTAGTTGAAGAGGGTGATGGTGAAGTCCGAGGCGAATGCCGGGACCAGCGCCAGCACCAGCACGCCGGCGGCCAGCATGTGTCGCGGCGACACGGCGGAGCCTTGCATGGGCGCGCCCATCAGTGCTCGTCCTCTTCGACGTGATGCGTGTTCAGGGAGCGCCACAGCAGCACCGGCAGGATCAGGGTGAATACGATCACTTCCTTGTAGGCCGACGCATAGAACGATGAGTACGATTCGAGCAGGCCGACCAGCACCGAACCCGCGGCAGCCAGCGGGTAGGACACCAGGCCGCCGATGATGGCGCCGACGAAGCCCTTGAGGCCGGCGAGAAATCCGGTGTCGTAGTAGATGGTGGTCACCGGCGCGACCATCACGCCGGAAAACGCGCCAACCAGCGCGGCCAGCGTGAATGAAAGTTTGCCGGCAAGGTCGGCGGAGATGCCCATCAGCCGGGCACCGGTGCGGTTGATCGCCGTCGCGCGCAGCGCCTTGCCGTAAATCGAATGCTCGAAGAACAAGGCCATGCCGGTGATCAGCACGGCGGCGATACCGATGATCCACAGTGTCTGGAACTGCACGTAGGTCGGCCCGAGGTCGAAGCCGCCATCGGTGAAGGCGGGGATGCGATTGCCTTCCGCACCGAAGAAGTAGAGGCCCATGCCGACGAGGATGAAATGCACGCCCACGGAAACGATCAGCAGCAAGAGCACCGACGCCTCGGCGATCGGCTGGAAAGCCAGGC
>SSTA01000328.1 GCA_009469685.1 Azonexaceae bacterium
GCCCAGCTCGATTCAGGGAAATGAACTAGTCATGGCCGCGCCCGACATCAAGGTTCCTGCCTACCGCCCCTTCCCCACCGTGCCGGCCATGGCGCCGGGTGCGATGGAGCATTCAAGGCCCTTCGTCGCCAACGAAGCGGTGCAAACCAACATCGGTTTCCCGGGCAAGCTCGAAGACGGCTGGGAAGGCCGCGCCATCGACAAGATGGGCGAACTGCTCGGCAAGTACCGTTCGCTGAAGGTTTACCTCGATTCCTGCGTGCATTGCGGCGCCTGCACCGACAAGTGCCACTACTTCATCGGCACCAATGACCCGAAGAACATGCCGGTGGCGCGTCAGGAACTGATGCGCAGCGTGTATCGCCGTTACTTCACGTTGCCGGGCAAGATTTTCCCGAAACTGGTCGGCGCACGCGACCTGACCAAGGACGTGCTGGACGAGTGGTATTCGTATTTCTGGCAATGCTCCGAGTGCCGCCGCTGTTCCGTGTTCTGTCCTTACGGCATCGATACCGCCGAAGTGACCATGGCGGCGCGCACGATCATGGACCACATCGGACAAGGCCAGAAGTATTCCAACGAGATTCTCGGCAAGGTCAACAAGATCGGCAACAACCTCGGCCTGCCCGGCCCTGCGCTACTGGATACGCTGGAGGGCCTGGAAGAGGACGTCAAGGAAGATACCGGCGTCGATGTCAAGTTCCCGCTCGACGTCAAGGGCGTCGACGTGCTGCTGGTCACCCCGTCGGCTGATTTCTTCGCCGAGCCGCACATCGACAGCCTGATCGGCTACGCCAAGGTCTTCCATGCCGCCGGCGTGTCCTGGACCTTGTCCACCTACGCGTCGGAAGCCGGCAACTTCGGCCTCTTCAACGGCAGCTATGAAATGATGCGCAAGGTGGCGATGCGCATTCGCACCGCGGCGCTGGAACTCGGCGTCAAGCGCATCATCGTCGGCGAGTGCGGCCATGCCTGGCGCGTCGCCTATGCGTTCTGGAACACGCTGGCCGGTATCGGCGGCGGCGGCAAGGATCCGTTCGCGATCGAGTTGCAAAGGCAGCTCGACCCGCAGTACAAGCAGCCGACGCACATCTGCGAATACACCTGGGACCTCATCCAGAAGGGCGCGCTGAAGTTCGACAAGGAAGCCAACGATCATCGCATCGTCACCTTCCACGATTCCTGCAACGTGGCGCGCGCCTCGCGCATGGGCGACACGCCCGGCGGGCAGTTCGAAATTCCGCGCAACATCATCAGGGCCGTGGCCAACAAGTTCGTGGACATGCCGGCGGAAACCATCCGCGAGACCACCTTCTGCTGCGGCGGCGGGGGCGGCGTGCTGACCGACGACCTGATCGAGCTTCGCGTCAAGGGTGCATTCCCCCGCATGGAAGCGCTCAACCGCGTGCGCGAGGACCACGGCGTGAATTTCATGGCCACCATCTGCGCCATCTGCAAGGCGCAGTTCACCAAGGTTCTGCCCTTCTACGGATTCAAGATGAACAACGTGGGCGGCGTGCATCAACTCGTCAGCACGGCCATCGTGCTCGGCGACGAACACTGACCGCCCCCGAACCGCACCAGCAATTCACCGGAGAGAGACATGTCAGCGACCCAGACAGGCAACCCGAACGCCGATACCCAGGACACCAAACTGACCTTCCGCCGCTACAAGGATGGCGATGCCAAGGTCCGGCGCTGGCAGGAGCAGATCTTCCAGGCCAGTTGGTCGCACAAGTGCCCGACCTACATCCAGTCCACGCCGCCCTGCCAGGGCTCCTGCCCCTCCGGCGAGGACATCCGCGGTTACCTCAACATCGTGCGCGGCATGGAAAAGCCACCGGCTGGCATGGCCTGGCAGGAATACGCCTGGCGTCGCCTGACCGAGGCCAACCCCTTCCCTGCCGTGATGGGCCGCGTCTGCCCGGCGCCGTGCGAAACCGGCTGTAACCGCAATGAAGTCGAGGATCACGTCGGCATCAACTCGGTCGAGCACTACCTCGGCGAATACGCGATCAAGAACAACCTGCAATTCAAGACGCCCGAGCAGAAGACCGGCAAGAAGATCGCCGTCCTCGGCGGCGGCCCGGCCGGCCTGTCGGTCGCCTACCAGTTGGCGATGAAGGGCCACTCGGTCACCGTTTTCGACGACCATGAATATCTCGGCGGCATGATGCGTTACGGCATCCCGGGCTATCGCACGCCGCGCGACATTCTCGACGCGGAAATCCAGCGCATCCTGAATCTTGGCGTCGAAGTACGCCTGAAGACCAAGGTTGGCGTCGACGTTTCGATGGACCAGATCAACGCCGAGTTCGACGCCGTGTTCCTTGGCCTCGGCGCCCAGGGGGGCCGCGCCCTGCCGGCCGAAGGCGCGGACAACGTGCCCAACGTCGTCACCGCGACGGCCTTCCTCAAGGCCTTCAACGACGGCCGCCTGCAACACGTCGGCAAGCGCGTGGTGGTGGTCGGCGGCGGCGATACCTCGATGGACGTCGCCACCGTGGCCCGCCGCCTGGGTCATATCGAGAACGCCAAAGCCACCGACTGGGAAAGCGCGATCGCCGGCCAGCTCGCCCAGGACGCCGCCGACATCTCCCGCCGCCAGGGCGCCGACGTCACGCTGACCACCGTCTACATGATGGCCAGCAAGCAGGAAATCGAGCACGCCGAGTCGGAAGGCATCACCATCATGGGTGGCTGGATGCCCGTGGCCGTGTTGAAGGGCGCCGATGGACGTGCCACCGGACTGCGGGTCCGGCAGTGCGAAGCCAAGATGGTCAGCGGCCGTCTCGACATCAAGCCGATCGAAGGCACCGAAAAAGACCTGCCGGCCGACCTGATCGTCTCCGCCATCGGCCAGACGGTCGATCTCACGGGCCTCGAGGTGTTCAACAACGGCAAGGGTGCGGTGACTGCGGACAAGAACTACCAGATCCAGGGCAAGCCCGGCGTCTTCGCCGGCGGCGACGTGATCCGTCCCCACCTGCTGACCACCGCCATCGGCCATGGCGCCATCGCCGCCGACGGCATCGACCAGTTCCTGGTCGGACAGGAACTCGGCCGCCGCCCCAAGATCGACGTGCATAGCTTCGACCTGTTGCGCAAGTACGTGGAAAAAGGCGTCGACCTGGCCAAGATTCCCGAGCCGCTGCGCGGCACGGACAAGGCCAAGGACGCGGTGCACAACTTCGACAACCGTTCCGAGCGCTACGTCATCGCGCACGACGAACTGTTCCTCGGCCACTTCCAGTACACCCCGCGCAACAAGCGCCACATCACGCACCTGAACAAGGAATCCGCGCTGGGCAACTTCGAGGAGCGCCTCGAGGCCCTGTCCGAAGCCCAGGCCCAGGCCGAGGCCAAGCGCTGCATGAGCTGCGGCCTGTGCTTCGAGTGCGACAACTGCGTGGTGTACTGCCCGCAGACGGCGGTGTACAAGGTCAAGAAAACCGACGCCCTGACCGGCCGCTACGTCGCCACCGACTACGACAAGTGCATCGGTTGCCACATCTGCTCGGATGTCTGCCCCACCGGCTACATCCAGATGGGCCTCGGCGAGTAAGGCGACGATGAAACCGCTGCGCATCCTGCTGGTGCTGGCGGCGGCGCTTGCCGCCGTCCTGCCAGGGCTGACTTTCGCGCTCGACGGCGCGCCCCAACGCACGCCGCTGCCCAAGGTGACCATCGAGAAGCCCGGCACCCAGTGCGTCGCGCCGCCCGCGGAGATGCGCCGCAATCACATGGAAATGCTCAAGCACCAGCGCGACAGGACGATGCGCCAGGGCATCCGTGGCGAGCCGGTCACGCTGAACGGTTGCATCGAATGCCATGCCAGCCAGAAGACCGCCTCGGTGCTCGGCGAGGGCAACTTCTGCCAAAGCTGCCACACCTATGCCGCCGTCAAACTCGACTGCTTCGAGTGCCACCAGCCGAAGGCCGGATTCAAGGCGGCCGGAGTGAAGCCATGAGCAATCGCAAGCCTGCTCCCGTCGCGCTGCCGCCGAAGGCGGAAGCCAACCCGGCGCGCCGCGCCTTCATCGCCGCGGCTGGCGCTGCCGGTGCCGGACTGGCCGGCCTCGGCTTCACCGCCATCGCGCCCGGCCTGCACCTGATGGCCGTCGGCGAGGCCAATGCCGCGACCGGCGCAAGCGCGCGCAAGGCCGGCGAAGCCGCGAGTCCCGCCGTGCGCTGGGGCCTGCTGGTGGATGCGACCAAATGCACGCCGGGCTGCACCAAGTGCGTCGAGGCCTGCCACACCGAGAACGGCGTCACGGAGAAACTCGATGATCCGCGCCAGGCCTCGCAGTGGATCCGCAAGGTCGAATTGACCGACCGTCGCAACGGCCGCAAGACCGAGTTGCCGATGATGTGCCAGCATTGCGCCAAGCCGCCCTGCGTCGACGTCTGCCCCACCGGGGCCTCGATGAAGCGCGCCGACGGCATCGTGCTGGTGGATCGGCATACTTGCATCGGCTGCCGCTATTGCATGATGGCCTGCCCCTACAAGGCACGCTCCCTGGTCCATATCCCGCTCACCGGCGACAGCCAGATCCAGAACCCGCTGGTGCCACGCGGGCAGGGTTGTGTCGAATCCTGCACGCTTTGCGTGCATCGGGTCGATCGCGGCCAGCAACCGGCCTGCGTCGAACAGTGCCCGCAGGGCGCCATGCTGTTCGGCGATCTCAACGATCCGCAAAGCGCGATCGCCAAGCGCATCGCCAGCGTGCCGACCACCGAAGTCCGCGGCGACCTGCGTCTCGGTCTCGGCGTCCGCTACCAAGGCATCTAGGGAGCGCCACATGACCGCTTTTCTCGCCGCCCATCCTCGCACCGAAACCGGCGCCTTCTATGTCCTCGCCGGACTGGGCGCCCTGATCTCCGCGCTTGGACTCGGTGCCGCGCTCTACATGGAGCATGCCGGGCATGTCGTCACCGGCATGAACAATCAGATCGTCTGGGGCCTGCCCCATGTCTTCGCGATCTTCCTGATCGTTGCCGCGTCAGGGGTGCTCAACGTCGCCTCGATCGGCTCGGTGTTCGGCAAGAAGCTTTACAAGCCGCGCGCGCCGCTCTCAGGCTTGCTGGCGCTGACCATGCTGGCCGGCGGCCTGGCGGTGATCATGCTCGACCTCGGCCGCGCCGACCGTCTGATCATCGCCGCGACGCACTTCAATCCAACCTCGGTGTTCGGCTGGAACGTGATCCTCTATCCTGGCTTCTTCGCCATCGTCGGCATCTACCTGTGGACGCTCATGGAACGGCGGATGAACGTCTATTCCAAGACGGCCGGCGTCGCCGCCTTCGTCTGGCGCCTCTTGTTGACCACCGGCACTGGCTCCATCTTCGCCTTTCTGGTGGCTCGCCAGGCTTACGGCAATGCCATCCTGGCCCCGATGTTCATCGTCATGTCCTTCACCTGGGGCCTGGCCGTGTTCATGGTGGTGCAAGCCGTCATGTTCGGCTGGAACAACATCATCGTGCCGCAACTGGTCAGGAGCCGCATGATCCACCTGCTCGGCACCTTCATCGCCGCGACAATGCTGTTCCAGGCCATCCTGCACCTGACCAACGCCTACTTCGCCCGCAACGTCGATTTCGAGTACTTCCTGCTCTTCAACAGCGAATTTTCCTCGATCTTCTGGATCGGCCAGGTCTTGCTCGGCAGCATCGTGCCGCTCATTCTGATCTACGCGCCGGGGCTCACCCGGCCACTGTTCTGCACCACGGCGGCGCTGCTGGTGATAGTCGGCGCCTTCTGCACGCTCTATGTCTTCATCATCGGCGGCCAGGCCTACCCGCTGGACATCTTCCCCGGCTACGACGTCAAGAGCAGCTTCTACGACGGCGCCATCAACAGCTACAGTCCGACACTGCCCGAGATCCTGCTTGCCTTCGGCGGGTTGGGGATCACCTTCACCGCGACGGTGATCGGCGTGCGTGCGCTGCGCTTCCTGCCCGAGGACGACCTGACCCAGATCGAATCGGCGAGCGGCAGCATCATCGATTGACAATCGGTGCCGCGGCGCGATGCACCGCTTCCTGATCTCCGCCGCGCACAAGTCCTCGGGCAAGACCACCCTGTCGATCGGCCTTGCCGCCGCCTTGCGCGAGGCCGGGCCGCCGTCCCGCCAAGGCCGACTTTCGGTTCAGCCGTACAAGAAGGGTCCGGACTATATCGACCCGCTGTGGCTGGGCCTTGCCGCCGGCCGCCCCTGCCAGAACCTGGACTTCTACCTGTCTCCGCCGGCCGAACTCCAGGCCCAGTTCGCGCGCCGCGGCCATGACGCCGATGTCTGCCTGGTCGAAGGCAACAAGGGCCTCTACGACGGTCTCGATCTCGACGGGTCCAACAGCAACGCGGCGCTCGCGCGTTTGCTCGACCTGCCGGTGATCCTGGTCCTCGACGCGCGCGGGATGACCCGCGGCATCGCGCCCCTGATCCTCGGCTACCAGGCCTTCGACCCGCGGATCCGGATCGCCGGGGTGATCCTCAACAAGCTCGGCGGCCACCGCCACGAGGCCAAGCTGCGCGCGGTGATCGAACACTACACCGACGTCCCGGTGCTCGGCGCGGTCCAGCATGACGAACGCCTGAACCTGGTTGAACGCCACCTCGGGCTGATGCCGGCCAACGAAGCCGCGAGGGCGGAGGCCAAGGTCGCCGCGATCGCGGATGTCGTCCGCGAACAGGTCGATCTGGCCCGGCTGCTCGAGCTCAGCCACACCATGCAGCCCCTGCCGATACCATTGCCACGCCCGGGTTGCGGCGGCGACAAGCTGCGCATCGCCGTGGCCCGCGATGCCGCCTTCGGCTTCTACTACGCGCAGGACCTCGATGCGCTGGTCGACGCCGGTGCGGAACTGCGCTTCTTCGATACGATGCATTGCGCCCATCTGCCCGAGTGCGACGCCTTGCTCATCGGCGGCGGCTTTCCCGAAAGTTTCCTGCCCCAACTGGAAGCCAATGCGGGCCTGCGCCACGAGATTCGCACGCGACTCGCGGAAGGACTTCCCTGTTATGCCGAATGTGGCGGCCTGATGTATCTCGCGCGTTCGATCGAATCCGGCAGCCAACGCGCCGAGATGGTGGGCGCCATTCCCGGCGACGTGCGCATGCATGCGCGGCCAGTTGGACGCGGCTACGTGGTGCTCGACCCGACCACGGAACATCCCTGGCGCGAAACCGGCCCCGGCGCGCCGCCCGACGGCCTGCCGATCGCCAGCGGCCCCTTGCGCGCCCACGAATTCCATTACTCCGCGATCGACGGTCTGCCCGCAGACACTCGCTACGCCTATCAGGTCAAGCGCGGCCACGGCATCGACGGCCGGCACGACGGCATCGTCATCGGCAACCTGCTCGCGTCCTATACGCACTTGCGTGCCACCTCGGGCTGCGACTGGCCCGCACGCTTCGTTACCTTTGCCCGCCATGCATACGCCAACGCCCCATCCAAGGAGACCCGTCCATGTTTACGCTGAGTCCAGCCGCCGCCGAGCAGATCCTGCGCGCCGCCGCCGAGCAGTCGGATAATCCGCCGCTGCGTGTCGCGGCGAAAATCGAGGCCGACGGCGAGATGGTCTATGGCATGGGCTTTGACGGCGAACGCGAGGACGACCAGGTGATCGAGAGCGAAGGGGTTCGCGTCCTTATTGCCCCGCCGAGCCAGCAGTTGCTCGACGGCGCGCGGCTCGATTTCATCGAGATCCACCCCGGCGAGTTCCAGTTTGTGTTCTCCCATGCCACCGCCCCGACCTGCGGCACGGGCGGGCAACGCGGCGGCGGCTGTGGCGGCTGCGGCGGCGGACTGCCCGGCGGCTGTTCCTGATTGTTCTGAGTCAATTCGGCCGCAGA
>SSTA01000329.1 GCA_009469685.1 Azonexaceae bacterium
CTCATCACTGCATCCAGAATGCCATAGACAAAGTAGTCGCCTCCTCGCATTCTTCCTGCCTAAGTTCAAGGACAAGACAGGGTGTGTCACTTACTGACTCAGGCCAGCAAGCCTGTGCCTACTGATATTCAGATTGGCTGTATCTGTTATCAAAAGTAAAAAAAGCAAACAATCGGCTATCTATCCAAGGGGAGTAGCCATGAGTTCGCTAGCCATACCGTTACCCGAAGAAACAGCCGCAATTAACAATACATCTCGAATTCCTGGGAACAAGGGAATTTGGGTTGGCATCACCTGCGAGTTTGTAGAGTTTCTTGTGCTCTTCGTGGTCTATTTTGTTGCCCGAGCCCACTTTCCTGAGTCTTTCGATGCTGGAAGCGAAAAACTATCGCGTGTAGCCGGAACCATCATCACCTTGCTGATGGTAACCAGCAGCTTCTTCATCGCTTGCTCGGTGGTCGCAATACGTGCCAACAAGCGCAAGCAGTCACTCTACTGGCTAATTGCAGGCCTGCTTCTGGCCCTCGGATACCCCATCGCCAAGTATTTCGAGATTCAGTGGAATCTTGGTCATGGCATCAATGGCGAATCCGGGATTTTCTTCACGGTTTATTACTACCTCACGTTCAATCACCTGGTACATGCGACCTGGGGGATTCTAGGGATTCTCTGGGTTCTGGCCCGCCATCTGGCCGGAGGATATTCCGCAGAGGATTACGCGGGCCTGGAGGCACTCGCCAGCTATTGGCATGCAACAGACATCATCTGGCTCGTCATCTTTCCCTTCTTCTACGTTCTGGTGTGACCATGGATCAAACTCAAACATCCCCGTCGACCTCCTATCGCCCTGCGGTGACTACATGGCTGATACTGGTTGGCTTGACCATCATCAGCGTTTTGCTTAGCCAATGGCTGCACGGAGCCGCTTGGTTGCAATTACTCGTCGCGGCAATCGTCTGGGTCAAAGGTGACCTGATTGCGAGGCATTTCCTGGAGACGCCTATCGCTCACCCTTTCATTCGCCGTGTCACTCAGTTCTTCATCGCGTTCACGCCTGTCGCCCTGGTGTTGACTGCATTCTTTGGCAAGGAATTCGCTCGTTTCGCATCCATCTGAGACAGATTGAGGGTGGTCTGCCGTAGATGCTGTTAATTCAGGTAAGCACCCCATTTTGCCCAGAGTGAACAATCCGCACATCACGCCATCCTTTAGCGAAACATCGAACCCGTCATATGGCAACAGCCCATTTTTCTACAAAGCCCCTTAAGCCACAGCTACTCTGCCCTGCAGGTAGTCTCCCCGCGCTGAAATCAGCAGTTGATCATGGTGCAGATGCGGTTTACCTCGGTTTCAAGAACGAAACGAACGCCAGAAACTTCGCAGGCCTTAACTTCGACCTTCGTACCATGACACAGGGGATCGAATACGCCCACGCTCAAGCGAGAGAGGTTCTGGTTGCTTTGAACACCTATGCCCAACCGGGGCGTGAGACTGAGTGGCGAAAGGCCATCAACCTTGCCGCCGACCTGGGGGTTGATGGAATTCTGTTGGCAGATGTCGGCTTGCTGGATTATGCCGCCAGAACCCATCCGCAACTCAATCTGCACCTTTCTGTGCAAGGGTCTGCAACCAGTTATGAGGCGGTGAACTTTGCCTATGAAATGTTTGGGATTCGACGTGCCGTTTTGCCGCGCGTACTGACGCTGGCCCAAGTTGCTCACGTAATCAGCAACACCTCCGTCGAGATTGAAGTTTTTGGGTTTGGCAGCCTATGCGTGATGAACGAGGGTCGATGCTGGCTCTCTTCATACGCAACCGGTGAATCACCCAATACGGTAGGAGTATGCTCACCAGCCCAATTCGTCAAATGGGAAAAAACTAAGGATGCGATGGATGTCCGACTCAACGCCATTCTGATCGACCGTTTTGGCAACGACGAGCCGGCGGGCTACCCGACGATTTGCAAGGGGCGGTTTGAGGTTCAGGGAGAGACGTACTACGCAATGGAAGAACCGGCGAGTCTCAATGTGCTGGCACTTCTCCCGGAACTACTAAAGATTGGTGTGTCCGCGATTAAAGTAGAAGGGCGGCAGCGCAGCCCAACCTATGTAACGCAGGTGACTCGCACGCTGCGCCAGGCTATTGATTCTGCAATCAGTGACCCGGGGCGGTATTCAGTTAAGCCAGCCTGGGCTGCCGATTTAAGCAGGGTGTCAGAAGGCAGTCAGGTCACCCTGGGTGCTTACAACAGGCCATGGCGCTGATTCGGCAGGTGGCATCGATGAAAATTGCCCTCGGCCCTCTTCTCTATTTTTGGCCCAAATCCGAAGTGCTCGAGTTCTATGCGGAAATTGCAGAAAACCCGAATGTTGATCGTGTTTACCTCGGCGAAGTCGTTTGTTCTCGCCGCCAGCAATTGCGCCTATCAGACTGGATTGGGCTTGCCAAAGATCTGCGGTTAGCCGGTAAGGAAGTCATCCTGTCTGCACAGGCCTTACTCGAGTCGGAAAGCGACCTCAAGGGCCTACGCCGTCTGCTTGATGAGGCAGGCGGAAGTGTCGAAGCCAACGACCTTGGCGCGGTTCGTATCGCCAAGGAAAAAGGCCTGCCGTTTGTATGTGGCCCCCACTTGAATATCTACAATAGTGCGACACTGGCATTCTTTGCGGAGCAAGGTGCCCGCGGCTGGGTTCCTCCCCTGGAGGCCAACCGCGATTTGGTGAGGACATTGCATCGTGCCCGTCCTATCGGAATGGAAACCGAAGTGTTTGCCTTTGGCAAACTTCCCCTCGCCTTCTCCGCTCGGTGCTTCACCGCTCGACATTACGGTTTGAACAAAGACGACTGTCAGTTTCGGTGCCTGGATCATCCGGAAGGCATGGTCGTCAGGACACGGGAAGGGCAGCCATTCTTGACGCTGAATGGAATTCAGACCATGTCGGCACAGAGCTACTGCCTGCTCTCCGTCATGCCAGAGCTTGTTGAGCTGGGTGTGGAAGCGATACGCATTAGCCCACAAGTGACACATACTGCTGCCGTCGTAGCGGCATTCAGTGCGGCCCGCAGTGGGGCAGTGGCCGAAAACCACCCGGCTGATCCAATTTGGAACACCGAGGGACTTGTGAGCGGCTATTGGCATGGTCTTGCGGGGATATCTGGCTGACAAAATTCGATTTCACCCGCCACGAAACTGGCGGGTCTCGTTGCTGCGTGTTGCACACCGGCCAGCAACCTGCCGACTCTCAGGCTAGTCGGGCATCGCTCAGCTCGCCTAATGCCATCTGGCTGACGCTCTTCCGAAGCATCTCCTCAGAACACCCCATCAAAACCCCATCCTCAAGAAACTCATGGAATAGCGCCTGCAATTCGACGTAGTTTTCATTCATGACTTTGATTTTTTCAATGCAGGCAATCGGCACGCCCTGCTCCGACGACCA
>SSTA01000330.1 GCA_009469685.1 Azonexaceae bacterium
CCCGGGGTGCCGGACTTGGTTTCGGGGAGGTATTCGCACAGGACAGCGGTGACGCGGCCCGAAGCGTCCTTTTCGCAGCCGGTGCATCTGACCACGTAACCGTAGCGCAGGCGCGCGAGGTTGCCGGGGTAAAGGCGATGGTAGCCTTTGACCGGTACTTCCATGAAATCTTCGCGCTCGATCCACAACTCGCGGCCGAAGGGGATGTCGCGTTTGCCCAGGTCAGGATGGAGCGGATGGTTGGGGGCCTGGCAGAGTTCGTCCTGGCCTGCGGGATAGTTGGTGATGATCAGCTTCAGGGGGTCGAGAACGGCGATGCGGCGCTCGGTGGATTCATTCAGCACCTCCCGCTGGGCGTCCTCGAAAAGGCCGTAGTCGATGAGGGAATCGGACTTGGAGACGCCGATGCGCTCGGCGAAGAGCCTGAAGCCCTCAGCGGCGTAGCCCCGGCGCCGGGCGCCGACCAGGGTGGGCATGCGGGGATCGTCCCAACCGTCGACGTGCTTTTCCTCGACCAGCTGGATCAGCTTGCGCTTGGACAGGACGACGTAGGTTAGATTGAGACGGGAGAATTCGATTTGCTGGGGGAGCGGCCGCTGCAGCAGGCCCCCCTCGGCGAGGCGTTCCAGGAGCCAGTCGTAGAAAGGGCGCTGGTCTTCAAATTCCAGGGTGCAGATGGAGTGGGTGATGTTCTCCAGCGCATCCTCGATGGGATGGGCATAGGTGTACATGGGGTACACGCACCAGGTATCGCCTGTGTTGTGATGGGTTGCGTGGCGGATGCGGTAGATGGCCGGGTCGCGCAGGTTGATGTTGGGCGCGGCCATATCGATCCTGGCGCGTAGGATGTGGGCACCGTCGGCGAATTCACCGGACTTCATGCGGCGGAAGAGATCGAGATTCTCCTCGACGCTGCGGTTGCGGTAGGGGCTTTCCTTGCCTGGTTCGGTGAGGGTTCCCCGATTGACCCGCATTTCCTCGGCGCTCTGGCTATCCACATAGGCATTGCCGGACTGAATCAGGTACTCCGCGAATGCGTACATCCAGTCGAAATAGTTGGAGGCGTAATAGAGATTGGACTCGCCTTCTTGCTCCCAGGAACAGCCAAGCCAGTTGACCGCGTCGATGATGGAATCGACGTACTCCTGCTCCTCCTTCTCCGGATTGGTGTCATCGAAGCGCAGGTGGCAGCGGCCGCCGTACTGATGGGCAAGGCCGAAATTGAGCAGTATGGATTTGGCGTGGCCGAAGTGCAGGTAGCCGTTGGGTTCGGGAGGAAAGCGGGTGCGGATCTTTGCCGGATCGAGGGGGGCGGCGGCGTGATCTTGCGCGACGCCAGGACGGCCGGCCCAGCGGCGCTGGGAATGCTTGCCGGCGGCGAGGTCCGCTTCGACGATATTCTTGATGAAATTGGCGGTGGGGAGCGCTGGCGCGTCGGCGGGCTTGTTGGGGCTGCTCACGATGTAGACCTCGGGGATTGGTCGCGGTATTTTACCCGCCGACCGGGGCCAAGCCGCTACAATTCGCCCTCATGAACGCCCTGCACAACCTTACGGCATTGAATTTTATCGCGGTCGGGATCGGGGCCGCCCTGGGCGCCTGGTGTCGTTGGTTATTGGGACTGGCCCTCAACCCGCTCTTCTTCGCTCTGCCCCTCGGAACGCTGGTGGCCAACGTGGCGGGCGGCTATCTGATCGGCATTGCCGTCGGCGTGTTCCATCTCAACACCCATTTCCCAATGGCCTGGAAGCTCTTTGCCATCACCGGGTTTCTGGGCGGGTTGACCACCTTTTCGACCTATTCGGCGGAAGTGGTCGAGCGCCTGCTAGCCGGTCAGGCGGGATGGGCCATCGGCCTGGCGTCCATCCATCTGGCGGGATCGCTCCTCGCGACCTACGCCGGCCTCGTCACCGTGGGCGCACAGCGAATCTGGGGATGAGCGCGCGCCTAGTGGCGCTTGTAGCGTCTGCGGCTGAACAGCCTGGCGCGGCCGGCCCGGTAGATGACGATGGAACAGAGGACGATGGTCAGAATGGGCGGCAACAGGGCCTGAAGGAAAATGGCTTGCTCGGTGGAGCCGGCGCCGTACATAGCCATGACCGCCGCGACGCCTGCGAGAAACAGAATGAAGACGGCAATCGCCTGCAAGGTTTCGTGGGTCTTGTACAAGCGCCGCGAGGTCCGCTTGGAATAGACGTAAAGGGGAATTCCGGCGATGGCGAGGACGATTTCCAGGCCGATCAGAATTTCGGCAAAAGGATCCATGGCTGTTGGTGCTTGGTTTGAGAATCGAAGTGAAAAATAATGCCGACGTCCGATTCGGGCAAGAAAGGAATGATGCTCACGGCAGATTATTTCTCGGCGAATCGGAAATTGTCATTCGAATCGTATTGAAATGTACCGATCCGACCGCCCGCATTTCCTGGACCTCCGCCGGGCAATGTCGGCCATGACCGGAACCGCAGGGTACCATGGCTGAGCGATCGCGAATTCGCCAAGGTCAAGGCGCGGACCTGCAAGCGCTGGCGGACTCATGCCTGGCGGCGGATTACCCGCGCCTTCGGGCCCTGGCCCGGGATGCGGCCCGCCCGGGGGAGCGGCAGGAAAAGGCGCGATCTGGCTTTGCAGCCCTTCTGGAACAATCGAAAGCCGCCGTCGCTGCTCGCCGGGCGCGCTTGCCCAGGCCTCAATTTCAGGCAGATCTCCCGGTCAACGAGCGCCGGGACGAGATTGCCGCGCTGATTGAAAAGAATCAAGTAGTTATCGTCTGCGGCGAGACGGGTTCCGGCAAGACGACGCAGTTGCCCAAGATCTGCCTCGCCCTGGGCCTGGGCACCCGGGGGCTCATCGGCCACACCCAGCCCCGCCGCCTGGCGGCGCGCTCGGTGGCCAGCCGTTTGGCCCAGGAGCTGCAGACCCAGGTCGGCGCCGGCGTCGGGGTGAAAATCCGTTTCCATGACCGCACGACTCCGGATTCCTGGGTC
>SSTA01000331.1 GCA_009469685.1 Azonexaceae bacterium
GGGTACTGGGGTGGTCCGTATTACGGGCCGGGTTATTGGGGACGCCCCGGCGGTTGGCGACCCTGGCGCCGTGGCTGGTGGTGATTCAAGCGACGTCAAGGGCGGGCGGCTGCCGCCGCCCTAGTTGTGTCCGTCAAGTTGCGCAACATGATGGAGCAGTAACTGGTTGATGCGTTGCGCGCTGTTGGTGGCGCGCGGGGGGTGGCCCGGAGCGCAGGCGACAACGCGGTTCCTCGCGCTGCCAGCTTCAACGGCAGCGTTCCGGTACTCGCGGGATCGGTATTGTCGAAAGGGAGTGAGGGGATTCGGGTCGAGCCGGCATGGACCGAGCCGCTCAGGCGTTTACGCCGTTTTTATAGCGTCGGGGCTAGCATGGACACATGGTGAATCCGGCAGCTCCCGCCAAGATGCCAAATGCGCCCCGTCAGCGCGGCGCCGTCGCTTACCTTTGGACCGCCGTGGTCTGCGCGGCGACCACGCTGCTCACGTTGCCGTTGCTGGGGCATGTCGACCTCGCCAACATCGTGATGCTGTTCCTCCTCGCCGTGGCGCTGGTCGCCCTGCGGCTTGGCAGCGGTCCGGCGGTATTCGCGGCAGTGCTTGGCGTGGTGATGTTCGACTTCTTCTTCGTCCAACCGCGGTTGTCGTTGACCGTCGCCGACAGTCAATACCTGATCACGTTCGGCGTCATGCTCGCGGTCGGGCTGGCCATCGGCCAATTGACCGCCGGGCAGCGCGAGAAGGCCGAGCAGGCCTCGGCGCGCGAAGCCGAAACGCAGGCCTTGTACACCCTGGCCCGCGATCTGGCCGGCGCCTTTGCGCCCGGGCAGACGGGCGAGATCATCGCCACTTTCCTGGCCGCAAGGCTGCATGTGGATGCCCGCTTGTGGCTGCCGGCGAGCGACGGCGGCTTCGTCGCCCATCCGCCGCTGCCGCAAGGCGCGAGCTCCGCCCAGTCGCGCGTCGCCGAGACCTACGCCCGCGGCGAGACCATGCTGTTTGCCGCCGGGGAAAGCCAATACGAGCCGGGCATCGCGCTGCCGCTGCGGTCGGCGCAAGCCACCCGTGGCGTGCTGTTGGCGCACTGCCCCGATGCGGGTGGCGTCTGCACGCCGGACGCGCGCCGCGTGCTCGACGTGGTCGCTTCGCTGGCGGCGATCGCGGTGGAGCGGCTGCATTATTCCGAAGTGGCGCAACAGGCGACCGTGGCCGTCGAATCCGAACGCCTGCGCAACGCCCTGCTGGCCGCCGTTTCGCACGACTTGCGCACGCCGCTGACAGTGCTGGTCGGGCTCGCCGACGCGCTTGCATTGCGCGTACCGGATGGCGAGGCGACCGCCGATGCGACGGCCATCCGCGACCAGGCGCTGCGACTGTCGGCGCAGGTCAACAAGCTGCTTGACATGGCCCGCCTGCGGACCGGCAACGTGGTCCTGCGCCGGGAATGGCAGCCGCTGGAGGAAGTGGTCGGCAGCACGCTGGCGCATTTCGAAGGCCTGCCGGGCGTCGGGCGGATCGAGGTCGGCAAGCTCGACGGCCTGCCCTGGCTTTCACTCGACGCGGTGTTGTTCGAGCGCGTGCTGTGCAACCTGGTGGAGAACGCGCTGAAGCACGCACCGACGGGGCCGATTCGACTTGCCGCGGCAGCCGACGGCGACACCGTCGAAATCACGCTGACCGATACCGGACCCGGTATCGCCACCGGTGACGAGGAGCGCGTCTTTGGCCTGTTCGAACGTGGCGGCGGCGAGCGCGGCGGAGTTGGCCTTGGCTTGCCGATCAGCCGCGCCATCGTCGCCGCGCATGGCGGCAGCATCGTCGCGACCAACCAGCCGGGCGGTGGTGCCTGCTTCCGCATCCGCCTCCCGGCTGGCGAGGCGCCCTCGCTCGAGGGCATGCAAGATGACTGAACAGGCGACCGCTGCCAGCATATTGATGGTCGAAGACGAACCTGAAATCCGGCGTTTCGTCCGCGCCACGCTGCTTGCCGAGCGCTGGCGCGTGCGCGAGGCGGGCAGTGTCGAATCCGCGCGCGAGGCGCTGGCGGCAGAAAGTCCGGCGCTGATGATCCTCGACCTTGGGCTCCCGGACGGCGACGGCATACAACTGGTCGCCGAGTTGCGCGCGTGGTCCGCGCTGCCGGTACTGGTGCTTTCCGCGCGCAGCGAAGAGGCGGACAAGGTCGCCGCGCTGGATGCCGGCGCCGACGACTACCTGACCAAGCCCTTCGGCGTGCGCGAACTGAACGCCCGGGTGCGCGCCCTGCTGCGCAGGCCGGTGGCGGCCGAAGCGGATAGCGCGGTCTGCATGGGCGACGTGGTGGTGGATCGCGCGCGGCGCACGGTGATGCGCGGTGACGTGCCACTGCACCTGACGCCGATCGAGTACCGGCTGCTGCTGGCGTTCATCGCTCATGCCGGGCGCGTGCTCACCCACCGCCAGTTGCTGCGCGAGGTCTGGGGTCCCGGGCATGGTACCGATGCCCAGTACCTGCGGGTGTACGTCGGTCATCTGCGGCAAAAGCTGGAACGCGATCCAACCCGACCCCGCCACTTGCTGACCGAAACCGGCATTGGCTACCGCTTCCAGCTCTGAGGCTTGCCGAATGCATATCGATCGAGCCGGCAAGGAAACCGCGACACTGGCGCTGGCCGCGCTCGGCGTGGTCTATGGTGACATCGGCACCAGCCCGCTCTATGCGCTGAAGGAAGTGTTCGGGAACGCACACCATCCGGTGCCGATCACGCCGGACAACGTGCTCGGCATCCTCTCCCTGGTGTTCTGGTCACTGCTGATCGTGGTCTCGTTCAAGTACGTGGCGCTGATCCTGCGCGTCGACAACAACGGCGAGGGCGGCATCATGGCCCTGATGGCGCGCGTGCTGCGCGAATCGGCGCCGAGCCCGCGCCTGCGCCGCGCGGTGATCACTTTGGGTCTGTTCGGCGCCGCGCTGTTTTACGGCGACGGTCTGATCACTCCGGCGATCTCGGTGCTCTCGGCGGTGGAGGGTCTGGAGGTGGCGACTCCGGTATTCAGCCGTTATATCGTGCCGATCACCCTGGCGATCCTGGTCGCGCTGTTCGCCATCCAGCGCTACGGGACGGCGCGCGTCGGCGCCAGCTTCGGAC